>NZ_JAALFC010000007.1 GCF_011058155.1 Litoribacterium kuwaitense
TTTCGTCGACTACCATTATACAGAATTTGGGGAGGTACTTCCTTTTTTATGTCTCGGAAGCCTTGCGTGGCAAGACCTTAGAATTATGAAATTCATTCACTTATGAAGAAATTGTAGCCCGTTTTACTATCATTGATTTTGCTAAAGCTCAGGAATTGGTCATTGGAGAAGGCGAAGCCGTTATCTATATTGGCAAGGCTGTATGTCCTTATTGTCAAATATTCGTTAAAAAACTTAAAAAAGTTGCTGAAGAAACGGATACCCTTATCTATTATGTCAATAGTGCTGAAGAGTCTGATTGGGAAGGTATTACAGCCTTCCGAAATGAATATGACATTCCAACGGTTCCTGGTCTAATCTATACGAATAGTGACATAGTAAATGTGAAATGCGATTCATCGATGCCAGAAGAAGAAATTAAAGCCTTTATAAATAAGTAATTCAATTCAAGTGTCTACCATATTCAGCTTATCGGCAAATATTCTGAGAGTATAATAAGATAAATCATGTTACCCGATTGTAGACTAAATAAACAACTTTTTTGTTACACCCTAAATAGCGTTTAGCTACCGGGTGGAACAAGCCAATTTAAAAATCATGGCATCCACATACTTTGGTGGATGCCACTAACCTTTATACTAAATATACACTTTGTCGTTTGTTCGTTTGTTATGCTACCTTCAGCTTGAGAGGAATTCTTTCCTCCTCTTGTAGTACCTCGACGTCTACTCATAACCATCACCTCGTCAGACATATATAAGCGCTTCCTTTCATGTGAAAGAATACCAGCCTTCGGATGTTACACTCGAGAAAGGCTTTATATCAAAGAAAAAGCGCTGAGCATCTCGTAGATAATTAGAGATCTCAGCGTTCTAATATTTGTCCGTCGTCTCATTTTATACGTGTCAATCATAGCATGTAAAACACAGCCGCTGTACATGCCAAATTTAAATAACCTGCCAGATGAAAGCCCTACCTCTCTTCCATCACTCGCAACTCCGTAGCTGCTCCAGTTTTAAAAGGTTCTTTCGTTATTCCGATCATCGCTTACCTTATCAGGGTTTATACACAATGGGGAGGGGATTGTGCAGTCGTATTCTGAAGAAGATTATATGGGGAAAAGCCATGCGGATATTGACAACGAACAATTATAATCATACGAAACTTATTGGCTAATGTCAAATTTGTTATAGTGCAGTGCTTCTGTGTAACGTTGCATTAGCATAGTCCAAATCGATTAGCCTGATGAAAATCCACATAAATATTGCACTAGCAGAAAGCCTATGCTTGTAGCAACGAGGATGTCGTAGCTTTACGACATCCTAAAAACGACCTCTATATCGTCTTTACTAAAGCAAGCACATCTTCAACAAATTGCCTACGTTCTGTTTCATTTTCTTTTTGTCCTTGGTCTATAAAGCGCGCCTGGATTAGACGGGGTTCGGGTTGAATGAACAGCATATTCCCTTCTTCGTCAACCAATTCATCATAAGCTCCTTTTGAGGTCCAGCCCAGCACTGACGCCTGCTCATCTTTAGTGGCGTGCAAATCTTCCAGATGCTTGCGGAGTCCGGCTGAAAAAACTGCGTCATCACCACTCAGATAACATTCACACCAGCGAAGAGCGTCTTGCGGTGTCGTGCGGAAACATTGGCCTTCATCTCTGTCGTCTGTCATAGAATCCCATCCTGTATGCGCTAAACCTAATGGTGTAAACAACTGCTCCTTAAGATAAACGTCGACCGTATCACCGCTCATGGCTTCAACCAGCCAGGCCATCATATCTTCAGGGCACCAGCGCTCTGGTCCGATCGCGAGCGGTGCCTTGCCAGTGGCGAGGTGACGAAAGCTAATACCGCCGAGCTGAGGCTGAGGGATGTCATGTAAAAAGGGTATACCGGCATATCTAGCGGTACACCTTCCTCTGTAGCTACCATGAGCATCGCCAAAGCGACAAACTGTTTTTCTAAGCCTGGCATAGCCCATCTCGAGTTCATACTCAATTCGACCTGTTCAGATCCTTGCAGCAAGTGAGCTTGCTGTTCGCCTTGTTTGAGGCAGAGGATTGCTTTTGCTGCGCCTGTTCGCTTTTTTACATCATCTAGCTTCGCTTTGATTTCCTTCAATGGTGCATTCTCCTTTCCGTAATCATTCGCTCCAAAAGAAAAAACGGCAATGACCTCATTCAAGTTTCAACATATTTCTGCTATACTACCGGTAACCGAACATACTATCGGTTTTGATGATCATGAAAAGCAGGTGATAATATGTCATTAAAAAGCCTTTATATTCTTCACGATCAAATTCCCAACACAAATGACTATCCCTTTTCTATTCCAGCAATTCGCCGCCTTGATGAACTTCATTTAGATCAGCCTGTGACGTGTTTTGTTGGTGAAAACGGCTCAGGAAAGTCTACTTTGCTTGAAGCCATTGCCGATAAAGCCGGATTTAACACGGCAGGAGGCGGCGCAGGTCACGTGTAC
Source organism: Litoribacterium kuwaitense (assembly GCF_011058155.1). Classification (NCBI taxonomy): domain Bacteria; kingdom Bacillati; phylum Bacillota; class Bacilli; order Caryophanales; family Bacillaceae; genus Litoribacterium; species Litoribacterium kuwaitense. The sequence continues at coordinate 2,487 of NZ_JAALFC010000007.1, forward strand.
GATGTGCATCGTTCCGAGGCAAGTCTCGGAGATTACATCAGACTCTCTTGGCTACCAAAGCATACACGTGGCTTCTTCTTGCGCGCAGAGAGTTTTTATCACTTTGCCAGTTATATTGACCAAGACCCTGACCTTTTAGCTATGCAATACGGCAACCGCTCACTTTTATCTCAATCGCACGGAGAAAGCTTTATGCGCATGTTCACCGAAAAGTTTAGCGGCAAATCGCTGTTTTTGCTTGACGAGCCAGAAGCCGCCCTTTCGCCACAACGACAGCTTGCCCTGCTGAGAATTATGAAAGACTTAACGGAGGAAGGCTCACAATTTATTATCGCGACTCATTCACCGATTCTGCTAGGCTATCCTGATGCGGTCATATACAATTTTGATGCCGAACCAGTCGCGCCGATTGCATACGAAGAAACAGATCACGTAAACATCACGCATGCCTTTATTACTCGAAGGCAGACACTGCTTGACGAACTTTTTACTGAGGATGACGAATCATAGTCCCTGCTGAATAAACACTTCCGCAGTACGGACAGCTTCTAGATCGGCAGATAAAATGTCTTCCAGCGTTGGCGAAGTGATATTTGTGTGCTTTTCCATGACGTGAGCAATGGTTTTTTCAATGTCTAAAAACCCGATTTTCCCTTCACGGAAGCGAGCATTGGCAACTTCGTTCGCCCCGTTTAAAGCGGCAGGCAACGTGCCACCTGCTTTCCCCGCCTCATAAGCATAGGCAAGACACGGAAAACGCTCCATATCAGGGGCTGCAAAGTGCATCGTCGCAACCTCACGCCAATCCAGCCGTTTAAAATCACTTTTGAGTCGACGCGGATGATGCAGGGCATACTGAATAGCGACGCGCATATCAGGGGCACCGAGCTGCGCCATCATGGATCCATCGTGATATTCAACAACGGAATGAATGAGACTCTCTTCATGGACAAGCACGTCAATCCGCTCATAAGGAACATTAAATAGCCAGTGCGCTTCCATCACCTCAAAGCCTTTATTCATGAGCGTTGCACTGTCGATGGTAATTTTAGCGCCCATTTCCCAATTCGGATGTTTTAACGCATCGGCAGCTGTGAGAGCAGCCATCTCCTCTCTCGTGTTGTGGCGAAATGCCCCGCCAGATGCAGTGATGATGAGTCGCTCCACATCTTCAAGCGATTGACCAGACAATGCCTGAAAAATGGCTGAATGCTCGCTGTCAACCGGAATGAGCTGACTGCCGTGCGTCCTGGCAATCTCCGTCACCAATTCGCCTGCGGCAACAAGCGTTTCTTTATTCGCAATGACGACGTCTTTTCCTGCTTTTAACGCTTCAATCGTCGGTAAAATGCCTGCCGATCCAATGACAGCCATGACGACGATGTCAGCTCCGCTATCAACCGCTACCTCTAGCAATCCTTCGTCCCCATACGAGATCGAAATATCGTGAATATCCCCCTGTAACATGTCTCGGTGCGTTTTCGAGTAAATCGCCGCCTTCTTCGGGCGAAACTCCCCAATTGATTGGCGAAGCTCCTCCACTCGGCTTTGTGCCGTTAATCCAACAACCTCAAACTCCTCAGGATGCTGACGAATGACATCAAGCGCCTGCGTTCCTATTGAACCCGTCGCACCAATAATCGCAACCTTTTTCAATCCTTTTCCCCCTCTGACCTCTATCGATATGTAAAAAAACGATGCCGACAATAGCACCTAAGAGCGCAAGCCATTTCAAATGATCCGTAGACTAGAAAACGACGAGCAGACTACGTGCTTCCAAAAAGAAACGAAGCTTGCCGGTAAAAAGAAAACACAGCGACGAGGGACACACACGAAAACTCGACGCTCATTTTCAGCAAGTCACAATAAATCTATATTTAAAGGCTTCATTTGTAACCTCAAACGAACATGTCGGTTGCTTAACATCGCTCAACCTTAACCGACTCAAACGACCTACACCACTGAAGTCATAAGCATGATCGGCTCTTTGATAAACTACAGTGCCGTCATTCTCTTCTTTCATTTTGCTTACAATAGGTTCAATATATCATAAGTTCAAACTGCGTTCATACCTCTAAGGACGTCCAGCTCCTATTCAATAGTTGCATCGGCTAGTTTACAAGTGATTCCCAAATCAAAAAAACGGCAAAGCTTTTACTTTGCCGCCTTTCTTACATTTATGATGGAATATATGCTGAGATATCCACTCCTGCTTTTTCAGCAAGCTTCTTCCCAAGCTCTTCATCAGCCCGATAAAAGTTACAAATGGCGAGAAGTACAACCTTCTCATCTTTAATTTGACTGAAGTCACCAGAGATATTTTTAATCACCTGTTCTTTCACTTCATCGCTATAGCTTCGCCAAATGCGGCCAGCCTGACCAAACTCATCGATTTTTTCTATTGCCTGACGACCTGCCATCCCTTCGATCGGCTGAGATTCGTCTCGAGCTCACCTGTTTCCTTAGGACTATTTTCGTCGCCATTCGGCTCATAGTTGATTGGATTGGTCTGCTGTTTAAACGGCATATGCCCATCCCGCTGGTTATTCGCTACTTGTGCAAACGGACAGTTAATCGGCAGTTGCAAATAATTTGTGCCGATCCGGTAACGCTGTGTATCTGAGTAAGAGAACAAACGACCTTGCAGCAGCTTGTCTTCTGAAGGCAGCATTCCTGGGACGAGGACACCTGGGTTAAAGCCGACAGATTCTGTTTCTGCAAATACGTTCTCCGGATTGCGATTCAACGTCATTTCTCCGACTTTTTCGTAAGGAATATCCTCTTCCAGCCAGTCTTTCGTCGCATCAAGCGGATCGAAAGTGAATTGATCGAGCTGATCAGGACGAAGCACTTGCACATAAAGCTCCCATTCGGGATAATCCCCACGCTCAATCGCTTCATATAAGTCACGGCTCGCATGGTTAAAATCTTGTGCTTGAATCTCAGCTGCTTCCTCCGTATTTAACGAACGAATGCCCGCTTTCGGCACCCAACGCAGCTTCACATAGACCGTATCTCCATCCTCATTAATCCACTTAAACGAATGGACACTAGAGCCTCTCATTTCACGATAAGATGCTGGAATTCCCTCATCGGTAAACAGATGCAAGAGCATGTTTGTCGATTCAGGAGATTGTCCCATAAAATCCCAATAACGGTTCGGATCTTGGATATTCGTCCGTGGATCAGGCTTTAATGAGTGAATGACATCAGGAAACTTAATGGCATCGCGAATGAAAAACACAGGCAGGTTGTTTCCGACGAAATCATAGTTTCCCTCTTCAGTGTAAAACTTTACAGAAAAACCGCGTGGGTCTCTTAAAGTTTCCGGTGAATGCTGACCGTGAATCACGGTTGAAAAACGAGCAAAGACAGGTGTTTCTTTGCCAACCTCCTGAAGGAATGCCGCTTTTGTATACTTTTTCATACTGTTTGTTACTTTAAAGACCCCATGAGCCCCTGCGCCTCTTGCGTGCACCACACGCTCAGGTACGCGCTCGCGGTCGAAATGCGCCAGCTTCTCAATCAACTGATAATCCTCAAGCAACGCTGGTCCTCTGCGTCCAGCTGTTCTTGAGTTTTGGTTATCTTGAACTGGTGCTCCTTGGTTTGTAGTCATGCGCTTCGTCATTCAATAACGCCTCCTCAATTTATATACAATGTTTATTAATAATAATTATAAATTAATACTGTATATAGTTTAACGATCTAATTTTGTTTCGTCAACTCTTTTGTATACTTTTTCGCGTCTTTTTACTTCTAACGATCTCTTCCCTTTACACACTCTCTTGAACCACACGTTTTCGGTCGGTCGATCATTTGCAGCACACCCGGAACCGACCACAATAATAGGAGCGCTTTTTTGCGTTTTTTGCAGACGAAAAAAGCAGGTCAGGAAAAAATCCAAACCCGCTTAGTAAAGCTTATAGACTGCCCCCTTTCATCAAGGAAGCATTTCCGGTTTTTTACGATGCATCGTCCCTTGCTCGTAGCTATAGGCAAAGCGTATCAAGGTCGGTTCAGCAAATTTCCGTCCCAGCAATTCAATGCCAACGGGTAGCCCCTCATCTGTGAAGCCAGCAGGTACGGTAATTGCTGGAAATCCTGAGAACGAGCTTAACAGAACGTTCGTACCGACCCTTTGCTCTTGACCAATTTTCGCCGGCGGATGAGAAGATGTCGGATACACAAGCGCATCAAGCTCCTGATCAGCCATCGTTGTCAACAAATCTTCCTGCGTCAATTTTGTTCGATACAAAACGATATCTTTATATTCCTTTTCATCTAATGACTTTCGGCTATTTCTCGCTTTAAGTAAGCCTTCAATGGCTGGATCGTAGCTCTCTGCCTCAATAATTTCACCAAGAGATGTGTATGGAGCGTCGTCGCCAAGGGATGTCAAATAATCATTCAACTGAAATTTAAATTCCCATCCACTTAAACTTGAATACGACATGATTTCGTCGAAATGAGGCAGCTTAACAGGGATTACCTCTGCACCAAGCGCCTCTAAATCAGAAACTGCCTCGGTGATGACTTGATTCACCTCTGGCGCGGCGGCATCACCGGTCAGCTGTGTTAATAAGCCGATGCGCGCACCCCGTAGCCCGTCTTCGTCAAGCGCTGTCACGTAGCTCCGCGGAACCTCTTCTTCACTCCACGATGTCACGGGGTCTTCAGGATCGTAACCGGCTGTCACTTCTAAAAGAGCAGCTGCATCCGCGACAGTGCGCGCCATCGGTCCACCTACATCCTGCGTCAGTGCCAAAGGAATGATACCGTCACGACTGGACAGGCCAACAGTCGGACGAATACCGACTAAGCTGTTCATCGACGAGGGTATGCGAATCGATCCACCTGTATCAGATCCAAGTCCAGCGACTGCAAAATTGCCCGCCACTGCCGCGCCTGTGCCTCCGCTCGATCCTCCAGGATACCGGTCAAGCGCATACGGATTTAATGTCTGTCCAGTCATTGAACCGCTCGTCGTATATCCGACCGCAAATTCATGGAGATTCGTCTTCCCTAAAATAATGGCTCCTGCTTTCCTTAAAAGCTCGACTTGATGCGCGTCATCGGGGGGAAGGGAGTCTTCTAAACAGAGGCAACCAGCTGTCGTCGGCATATCAGCTGTGTCAAAATTATCCTTTACGACAACCGGAATACCGTGAAGCGGCCCCCGCGCACCTTTTGTATGTCTTTCCTCATCTAATTGCTTCGCGCGTGCCAAGGCGTTGTCATTTACCGTAATCATTGCATTCAGTGCTGGACCTTGTTTGTCGTACTTCTCAATCCGCTCAAGATAAAAATGAACAAGCTCTGCAGCTGTAAGCTGCTCTTCGTCCATCATTTGCTGAAGCTCAACGACCGATGCTTCCATCAGCTCGTTCGATTTGATCGTTTCCGTATACCGAAGCACGAGCTGTGCAGCCTCACCAAAGGTCATCGGTTGTCCATAGCCAAAAATTTGACTTGATAAGCCTTGCATGACACCTTTTTGCGCCAACGCACCAATTGCACCAGCCGCTTCAGCATCTGGGGGGACATCTGTAAATGGAGCATAGGCATCCGGCCACCCTGTGTGCTGCTGCAACAAAAGTGCAGCGCCTTCCCTCGTCAAAACACCTTCAGGGCGATGGACTGCTGAAAAAGACTGCCCTCTAAGATCACCTTCCATTGTGTTCATCAGAGCCACAAAGTCTTGGACAGTCAGCTTATCATCCGATTGAACGTGACCGTCTACCCAACCGTTTTCTTGTAATGTCTGGAGCGGCTCTTTCGCTTCAACAGACAAGGTCGAGCAAAGCAAAACGACGACGATGAGCATGCCCCATCTCGCTTTCTTCAGGCTAATCCTCTCCATCCTATCGCTCCCTTTCTTTTATTAAAAATAACTACATCATGTCTCTTTCTCTAATTTACCTGTAAACCCTTTTTAAAAGCTTCAGAGGAAAAAACAAAGCACCTTCCATACAGCAAAACAAAGATGTCTGCGATACGAAGGTGCTTCAAGGCAATATTCACTAATCTGTTTACGCATCCTCTTTTAAAAACACTTCAATGACTGGAACTAGCACATCAGGCTTTTGCACTGGCAGCTCAAATGTCACACTCCCAGGGTCCACTTCGGCATCTGTATGGGAATGGGCTTCACTCGGATCATGCTGTTTAAAACGAACTTCGGAGGCGTCATGAAGAAACTGAGCGTAATCGATTTTTCCCTCCAAATGAGGCATATGCAAATGCTTCAAAGGCCACGAGAACAGATGCACGTACACCGTACTGCCACGCTGTGTCAGGCGGCAATCCTCTGGCACAGCGAGCTCACTTCGCCCCGTCCCAACGATCGAGCACTCATGCAGCCTCATCCATTCACCAATCTCAGATAAACTATGCAGCGCTCTCGTCTCAAACTCACCACGACCGTTTGGACCAACATTTAATAGCAGGTTTCCATTTTTTGAAACAGTATCAATCAGCATTTTGACGAGAAGCTCTGGCGACTTAAAATCAAGGTTGTCGCGGTCATATCCCCAGGACCCTGTCAACGTTTGGCAAGCCTCCCAAATGACCGGCACACCATCTCGCGTCGCAGGACCTTTCGGCTGATACTGCTCCGGCGTAACTACACCGCGATCTAAATCCATCCGGTTATTGAATATGAGATCCGGCTGCAATTGCAACGCAAGGCGTTCGAGCTCCTCTGATCCCCAGTCGTCCTTCCCCTTGCCAGTAGACCAGCCCCAATCCTTATCAGGGTAAGAAAAGTCAAACCAAAGATAATCAATTTTACCGTAATTCGTGAGGAGCTCCTTCACTTGCTCGTGTAAATATGTACGGTAATTTGCGATATCAGACTTTCGATGTGCTTTCGCTTCTTCATCTTCACGCAATGGGTGAATACCGTCCAATGGAAAATCTGGATGGTGCCAATCAATAAGAGAATGATAGAATCCGACCTTTAAATCTTGCTCTCGCAGCGCTTCAACAAGCTCAGCGATCGCATCACGCCCGAATGGTGTATTCGTAATTTTATAGTCGGTCAACGCGCTATCCCACATCGCGAATCCTTCATGGTGCTTCGTCGTCACGACAACATACTTCATCCCGGCTTGCTTTGCCGCCTTTGCCCACTTTTTTGCATCATACAAGTCTGGATTAAAATATTTCATATACGTCTTGTACGCTTCAGGCGGCGTTTTCTCCCACGTCATCACCCATTCATGACGCGCCGGAAGCGCATACAAACCCCAATGGATAAATAGCCCGAATCGATCATGCACTAGCCACTCTGGACTCCCGTAATGTGCAGGCCACTGTGCTTTAGCCTCTTTCATCATTTCGTTCATCACATTCACTCCTCATTGATTTGTCTTGTTTAGACATTCATCATTCGACGGAAAATTCCTTTAATTCTAGCAAGGTTGTTCGCATTGCTAAACTTGTAAAGTGATTTCGTCGAAAAAAACGGGTATAGTTGCTAAAAGTACTTTTTAGGAGGACATACGAGATGAATGTACACGATTTTCAGGCAAAAACGATCATGGGCGAAGAAAAGAATTTAGCGGATTACAAAGGCAACGTGCTCGTCATCGTCAATACCGCAAGTAAATGTGGATTCACGCCACAATTTAAAGAGCTTCAAGAGTTGTATGATCAGTATAAAGATCAAGGTCTAGACATTCTCGGATTTCCTTGCAACCAGTTTATGAGCCAAGACCCCGGCACTGAAGAAGACATTCACGAGTTTTGCCAAGTCAACTACGGCGTCACCTTTCAAATGTTTTCAAAAGTAGACGTCAATGGAAAAAATGCTCATCCTTTGTTTCAATATTTAACAAGCCAAAAGTCTGGTATGCTGTCCAAGCAAATCAAATGGAACTTTACGAAATTCCTCGTCGGCAAAGACGGTGAGGTGATTGATCGTTACGCTCCGCAAACGTCTCCCGCTAAAATGGAAAACGATATTCAATCAGCGCTTCAAGCGTAAGTGAACTACTCACCACTTAGCTTCATTTGAAGTGGGAGCTTCTCACTTCCTCGACGAAAGCAACCTTTCGTCTCCATGAGCGTTACTTCGGGAAGTCCCTGCCCTAGATATCCGACGATTCGGAGTTTCTTTCGTACCTTGGATATTTTACGCATGGAAGAATTCGCTTGGTTTTCGCTTGTTTAGTTTCTCCATGCAACCTTCAAAGAACACTTCATAATTTTATGATAACATACGTTCGGTCAATTAGTGCGTCTAAAGACGTACTTGACCGAAAGCCAATTCATCTCCACCTGGGATGTCACCCTTCACACGCTGAAGATGGAGACTTCTTGGCAAAAAACGTTAAAAGCCCTGTCTCTTTAATCAATAAAGAGTCAGGGCTTTCTTTCTCTATTTACCTACACCTTGCCAATACGCTACATTATGTATAGGAAAGGAGCGATCTCGATGATTTTAGTAAGTGCTTGCCTAGCAGGTGTCGCCTGTCGCTACGACGCTTCTCACAAATGGCAAGAAGCCATTCATCAGCTTGTCGACCAGAAAAAAGCGATCATGGCTTGCCCAGAAGTGCTTGGTGGTCTCCCTACTCCCCGACCTCCAGCAGAAATTCACGGAGGAACCGGGGAAGATGTCTTATCAGGAAAAGCTTTCATACGTACGCCAGACGGTCAAGATGTGACGTCTGCCTATTTGTCCGGTGCCTATCAGATGCTTGAGCTTGCACGAAAACACGAAGCATCGTTCGTCGTATTGAAAGAGAATAGCCCTTCATGTGGAAGCTCTTACATTTATAATGGAAACTTCAATGGAACAAAAATGGTCGGCGAAGGTGTGACCTGTGCTTTACTGCGAAAAGAAGGCTTTGCTGTCATGTCTGAAGAGACGTTTATCCATAAGCTCGGTGAAAAAAACTCTTTTTCCGATGAACATGGTCATTAAGAGGAGACACCGCCTGTCAACACCGCATGAACGCCCTCTCATTTCTGCCGGTTACCTTCCTCTATGTTTTTATCATAGTAGTTTCATTTGTTTACTGACTAAATGTTCATTGGAGTAATTCATTTAACATGGTAAAATCTAGACAAACTACTTAAAACGTTCGACTGTTTATCATGTGACTATTGGTAATGTCATGAATTTTAACGGAAGACACTAAAACGAGGAGACGATACTGTGCGTGATACGTGGGGATTTATCGACACCGGAATCCTTGATGCCAAAGTCAATATGGCCATGGACGAAATGCTGCTTCATTGGCATAGTGAAGGGAAAATACCACCCATTTTGCGTTTCTATCAATGGGCTGCGCCGAGCCTGTCAATTGGATATTTTCAAAAGGTCGATAAGGCGATCGATGAGCAAGCCTTAGATCGGTATGGCGTTCCACTCGTTCGGAGGTTAACAGGTGGAAGCGCCGTTTTGCACGATGATGAGCTTACATACAGTATTACCCTTACAGAAGATAAGCCCTACATTCCGGCTTCGGTCGGACAAGCTTATTACATCCTATCCAAGGGCGTTTTTGCAGGCTATGAAAACCTCGGCATGTCTGTCGAATATGCAGAAACGAAAAAATTTGATAAAAACCGCTCAGCCGTCTGTTTTGAAAAGCCAGCACTGTACGAATTAATGGCCAACGGAAAGAAAATCTCTGGAAATGCCCAAACGCGTCAAAAAGGCGTTCTCCTTCAACACGGTTCGATTCCGCGCACCATTGATCGTACGATGCTGTTCGACCTATTCAAGTTTTCAAACGAGCGCGTTCGCGAAAGAAGCAGAAAATCGTTCGACCAAAAAGCAACGACCATTCATCAAGAACTTGGTCAGTCTGTATCAGTCGACGCCATGAAAACAGCCTTTAAAAAAGGATTTGAAACAGGTGTCAATATTGAGCTCGTTCCTTTTGAATTAACGAGCGAGCAATGGGCTGAAGTCTATCAGCTGGCAGAAGAAAAATACGGTTCACTAGAGTGGAACTTTATATAATACGTAAGGAGCGTGCAATAATGGCTAAACAAGAAGAATACATCCGTAAACCCGAGTGGTTAAAAACAAAAATCAATACAAACCAATCGTACCGCGGACTTAAGAAATTAATGCGCGACAAAAAACTAAACACCGTTTGCGAGGAAGCGCGCTGCCCAAATATTCACGAGTGCTGGAGTGAGCGGAAAACGGCGACTTTTATGATTTTAGGTGATACGTGTACGCGCGGCTGTCGCTTTTGTGCTGTCAAAACCGGTCTGCCAAATGAGCTCGATTGGGGTGAGCCGGAGCGGGTTGCCGAATCGGTTGCGATCATGGAATTAAGACACGTCGTCGTAACAGCTGTTGCACGCGACGATTTAAATGATGGCGGTGCAGCGGTTTTTGCCGAAACCGTTCGCGCCATCCGCCGCTCAAATCCTGGTTGTACGATCGAAATTTTGCCGTCTGATATGAAAGGAGATTACGAAAGCCTTCATACACTTATGGACAGCAACCCTGATATTTTCAACCATAATATTGAAACGGTCCGCAGGTTAACCAAAAAGGTTCGGGCTCGCGCAATGTATGACCGCTCCTTGCAATTGCTGCAGAGAGTCAAAGAAATCGCGCCAAACACACCGACAAAATCAAGCATTATGGTCGGGCTCGGCGAAGAAAAAGACGAAATCATTCAAGCCATGGATGATTTATTAGCACACGATGTAGATATCATGACAATCGGACAATATTTACAGCCAACGAAAAAACATTTAGACGTCGTCCGCTATTACCACCCTGATGAATTTGCCGAGCTCAAAGAAATCGCCTTAGAAAAGGGCTTCAGTCACTGTGAAGCAGGGCCACTCGTCCGCTCTTCATACCATGCCGATGAGCAAGTATCAAAGACGTCTGCACAGCGTCGCATGGATTATATGAAAGGCTATGAAAAGCAGGAAGACAAACAAGTCGATTTTACACCAGAAATGTTTAACAAAAGCTAAGCGACATATGTAACAGGACACCGGCATTGTCAACGATTGGAGATGTGCCATGTCTAATGAATAAAAAACAAGCTGCAAGGAACATCCTCACGCAGCTTGTTTTTATTATAAAATTATTCTCCGAGAACAGAACCCGTCTCTTCAAGCATGCCTTTCATCGCTTCTAAGCCACCACTGCTCAAGTACCAGTAATTAGGGTCTAAGTAAACGATGTTGCCATTCTCGTAAGCAGCCGTCTGCTTCACAATCTCGTTTTCAACGACTTCTTTTGCAGATGACTCCCCACCGACAACCGCACCACGGTCGATGACAAACAGAATCTCAGGGTTTTTCTCAAGTACGTATTCAAACGTGACGCTCATCCCGTGGTTCGCTGCTTCAATATTTTCATCAGCCAGAGCAAAGCCGAATTCATCGTGAATAAGACCAAAGCGAGACTGCGAGCCGTACGCACTGATAGACCCGTCGTTCGCTAAGAGAATTAATGCCTTCTCCTCAGACGCCTCCGCTTTTTCTTTTAGTGCAGCAACAGACGCTTCGACGTCAGCAATTTCGCTCTCCACTTCATCTTCCTTTTCAAAAATCTCACCAATTGTTCTCATGTTTTCTTTAAACGAATCCATATAATTTGTCGCATCGACACCGAGGTAAATCGTAGGGGCAATCTCTTGTAAATCTTCATATGCCTCGCTCGCACGACCAGAAATAATGATCAGTTCAGGCTTTAATTCATTCACTAGCTCAAAATCTGGTTCAAATAACGTTCCTGCATTCGCATACGCGTCTTCTTCAAACTTGCTTAAATGCTCCGGAATTGTACTACCCTTCGGCAAACCTGCAGGCTCAACACCTAACTGCTGCAATGTATCCAACACACCGTAATCAAACACGACGACATTTTCCGGATTCTTAGGAACAACGGCCTCACCCAGCTCATGCTTCACAGTCACCGTGTCACTAGCAGCAGCTTCCTCCTCGTCTGCTGTTTCTTCTGTTGCTTCAGATGATTCATCCGCTTCAACGTTCACTTCTTCGGCAGCATTACTTTCTGCTTTTTCGTTACCACTCTCACTCGTTCCACATGCCGCCAGCACGAACACTAGCGCCAACATCATCCAACCCATCAACGTCTTTTTCATTAACAATACACCCCTTATTTAAGTATAATGATTTTCATTCTCAATGAATGATCGCAGAATGCCCCCTCAGCGGCATCCCCCCTTCCAAGAGACTAAGCTCGTATTAAAAATATAAACATACCTTCTGACATTCAACCTCATGGACCGGAATGTGCATATCAAACACACGATGCAGCACGTCGCTCCGAATCATCTCACGCGTCGGCCCTTCAGCCATCAGCTTTCCATCCTTCATCGCAACAATCGTATCCGAATACGACGATGCAAAGTTAATGTCGTGAATGACAAGAATCACCGTCTTACCAAGCTCCCGTACGAGACGAGTTAACAGCTTCATCGTCTGGACGGAATACTTCATATCTAAGTTATTTAAAGGCTCATCCAAAAAGATGTAATCTGTATTTTGCGCAATCACCATCGCGATGAAAGCACGCTGTCTCTGACCGCCACTCAATTCATCGACATATTTCGTTTGCATCTCTTCCAGTTCCACGTACTGTAACGCTTCATCAATCGTTTCCTCATCCGCTTTCGTCAAACGCCCTTGAGAATAGGGGAAACGACCAAACGCCACAAGCTCACGAACGGTTAAACGAAGATTAATGTGATTCGTCTGTTTTAAAATAGAGACCTTTTTCGCCAGCTCCTGACTCTTCCAGCGGCTCACATCCTTTCCGTCAATAAAGACATGACCTTGATCGATCGGACTTAAACGCGTCATCATTGACAAAAGCGTACTTTTCCCTGCACCATTCGGACCAATTAAAGAAGTCAACGTCCCTTTTTCAACCCGAAACGTCACATCCGAAACGACAGGCGACGAGCCATAGGATTTAGTAACCTGTTCTACTTCGACCATGCCCGATTCTCCTTTAGCAATAAATAGAAAAAATAAATGCCGCCAACTAAATTGATAATGACCGCCAAAGGCGTCGCAAACGAAAACAGCTGCTCGACGATAAACTGACCACCCAACAACGTCCCCATACTCAACAGCATTGACGCTGGTACAACATACCTGTGCTTATACGTCTTCATTAATTGATATGTAACGTTAGCTACGAGAAGCCCAAGAAAAGTAATTGGCCCGACGAGTGCCGTCGCTATAGATACGAGCAATGCTACAACAATCAGTACTTGCCGCACCACTCCGTTGTAATTGACACCAAGGTTGACCGCGTGCGCTTTGCCGAGCGAAATCACGTCCATATATTTAGCAAGTGACACGCTATAGTAAAGGATAATCAGCCCCATCAACACAGTGCTTAACACGAGCAACCCTGAATCAACCGAATTAAAACTCGCAAACATACGCGACTGCACAATTGTAAAATCATTTGGGTCAATGAGCACTTCCATAAACGTCGTCATACTTGTAAACAAAGTCCCGACGATCATTCCAAGCAATAAAAGCAGATAGACGTTACTATCGTTGTATCTTAGTAAAAAGAGAAACAATAAGAGCGCAAAGCCGACCATCAACAGGACGGACAACAGAAAATTAAGCTCTTCGCTCACTTCTGATAGCACGCGCTGACCAAGAACAAAGACAAACGCCGTCTGTAAAAACATATAAAGCGAATCAAAACCGATAATGCTTGGCGTTAAAATTCGGTTATTCGTAATGGTCTGAAACAATACTGTCGATAAAGCGATCCCCGCCCCAACGAGCAGCATCGCCCAAATCTTCTCACCACGACGTGGCAGCACGTAACCCCAATCTGACCCAGCATCATAAAACAAAAACAGAAGAGCCGCGCCCGCCATGACAACAAACAACAATAACAGCTTAAGACGCGAGTCCATATGCACGTCTCCTTAACAACAAAATAATAAAAATCACACTGCCGATGACACCAACCGTTAAACTAATCGATATTTCATAAGGAAAAATGATGACACGGCTGACAATATCAGAAAGCAGCACGAACGCCGCTCCAAGAATCGCCGTCTGCCACAAGCTCTTGCGCAAGTGATCTCCGGAATAAATGGAAACAATGTTCGGAATGATCAAACCAAGAAACGGAATTGTCCCGATCGTCAAAATGACTGTCGAGATGACGAGGGCAACGAGGGTCAAACCGAGAAAAAGCACCTGCCTATACTTCAGTCCGAGGTTCGTCGCAAAATCCTCTCCCATACCAGCCAATGTAAACCGATCCGCAAACCACCACGCCGCCAGCAGACAAGGAATGCTAATAAACAGCAACTCGTAGCGGCCAGACATAATGAGAGAAAAATTCCCTTGCAGCATCGCAGATAAATTTTGAATTAAATCGTATTTATACGCAAAAAACGTGCTGATCGCGGACACAATGTTCCCAAACATTAAACCAATCAGCGGAATAAAAATCGCGTCTTTATATTGAATGCGGTCTAGCAGCTTCATAAAAAGCAACGTCCCACCGAGCGCAAACAAAAATGCAATCCCCATCTTCACGAGAGGGCTTGCCGTCGTAAACAAAAGCAATGAAACGAGTATACCTAACCTCGCAAAATCCATCGTCCCTGCCGTCGTCGGCGACACAAACTTATTACGGCTCAGCTGCTGCATAATCAAACCGCAAATACTCACGCCCGCCCCCGCCAGTAAAATACTGAGCAAACGCGGCACCCGAATCGACCAAAAAATTTCCGCCTGCTGGTCCGACATCGAAAACAGCTCAGTCGGCGATATTGAACTCACCCCGACAAAAAGCGACACAACAGACAACACCACTAAAGCGATCAGCAAATACCTCGTACGCATAAAGGCACCTCAATTACGAACCGTTGATAATGTTTATCATTCTATCATAGTGAGAATGATTGTCAATATCATGTTTGTAAAAAAGCGTAAATTCCCCCATCAGTAGTGTAAAACCACACCACGCATAAAAAAACCCCTAAGGAGCCTAAGGAGGACGCTGTTAAAACTTGGACGATACGTAAATGCGTTAAGAAAAGCCGAGAGACGACGCTTCTTCATGCATGTACTCCTCCACGATGTTCAGATGAAACGATGTTGACCGTCAGAAATTGTAGATGAAATGCTTTATCCCACTACGTTCAGATAAAACCGAAGCTGTCGACTTCTTGCACTAAAGTCCGCGGGTCCTTTATAACCCACTACGTTCAGATAAAACCAGTTGGAGACATACCACCTGCCATAAGTGACGCATCAGCTTTATAACCCACTACGTTCAGATAAAACTTCTACCCTCCTATCCATGTGGTTTAGGTATACCAACTTTATAACCCACTACGTTCAGATAAAACGGGTGAGTCGATCAAAGACACCGCGCAAAAAGCGTTCAACTTTATAACCCACTACGTTCAGATAAAACGGATACATCAATTGTAACGGCTTAATGGTGTCGGGGCTTTATAACCCACTACGTTCAGATAAAACCCATTTAACCAAGTGTACGAGCTTATGTATAAAAACTTTATAACCCACTACGTTCAGATAAAACAACGGAAAACACGCAAAATGAAGAACTTGATATTATCTTTATAACCCACTACGTTCAGATAAAACGCTTTCGAGTCTTACATTTTTTACGCTTTTTGTTTGACTTTATAACCCACTACGTTCAGATAAAACCTAGCAAACGCGTTAGCCGTCAACCAGTACGCCTCATCTTTATAACCCACTACGTTCAGATAAAACGGCAGACGCGCACGAATATTTCGATCACGTCAATTTAACTTTATAACCCACTACGTTCAGATAAAACTCGGATAGCGGGTTGTTGGCTAAAAATACGACTCTATTCTTTATAACCCACTACGTTCAGATAAAACACGGATACGCAATAGACGATACGAATAAACCGTATTACGCTTTATAACCCACTACGTTCAGATAAAACGCTTCCAAGACTTCCGTTGCGGTGCTTCGGTTTTTGCCTTTATAACCCACTACGTTCAGATAAAACCCTCCATATCCCCCCGACGAAAGCCCTTCTCGCTGTAGGGTTTAGCGGAGATGGGCGTTGAAACAATCTTTTTCATTTTGCAGTGAACCTTCAGTCGTGTCTTTACAATCATTCTAATCTAGCTTGTGTCCTTAGAGCGCCATGGCTTTCAGCGTTTTATCCAAAAAATCGATTCACTGCAGAATGAGGCAAATCGTTTCGTTCGAACGTTTCCTGATTAGTTTCTAGCTTACCATACAAGTTTTCTAAAGTCCTATGATTGACTGTACACAAAACTTTTTTTGTTATTTCCTTTTTTCAAATAATGATGTCGTTACTCTGTAAAGCTTCAGAGTAACGACACTGCTAGTACATTCTTTTCATCTCGATTTTTTAAACATACTTTTTTATGCGTACACTCTGACTTCTATCACTTCTGCTCGCGCCCCTCCATTTGTGCTGTCAACAACGACCCGTAGCTGATCACACGAGACATGTTCATTGATTTTGTGTACCCTTTTTCGCTTACGGTTATTTTTAATGGTAACTAACGTTTTCCACTCACCTGTCACAAAAACTTGGATACGATAATCTTTGACCAGCTCTGGTATGACATCAAAGGACGTTCGGTGGTGATGTAAGTTGACCAAATCTTCATTCACATCGTCATTAAACGTCAGATGGATTTCTCCGACCGTAACCCCTTCTTCCCACGAAAGCTGTAGCCATTCCAAGTCGTCCTTTATTCGCTTTGACATCCACATATGAGGTCCGCCATATGGACGTGAGATGCCATCAATGACTTTGTGAGCTTTATAAGCATGACTCTCACCATGGACTTGAAAGCAGAAGGGCTTTCGGACAAACGGTCTCATTGACCACTGGAATACAGGGCTTACCGTTGGATCAGACAAACCATTTTTCGTAGAATGTCCTTTATCTTCAAAAGCTAAAACACCTGTGAGTGGTTCATCAGCTACATATAAAGAAATGGCTTCATTTGCTCTTACAATGACGAAAGCATTTTGCGGTTTGTCTGGTGACCAGGAAAGTTTGGTGTTGATCCATTGCTTAGCTCCCTTTTGAACGTGTATTTCCGTTTTATCAATCAGCTGATGAGGTATATAATTCTGCGGTTTTCCCGTATCCCATATTTCCACCTGTAAGTACGTATCGCAGGCAGCATCTACATATAGGCTGAGGCTGTTCATTTCTATGTCAACAGGGAATAAAAAAGCCACACTCGTCTTAAGCTGATGTCTTTCAACCGCACGATCAATCTTAATCTCATTGTTAACACTCGATGCTTTGACTGTTGCTTTTCTGGCGAGATCATCCAGGTCATCATTCACAATACCGAGGATCGAAGCATCATTTTCAACAGTGTTTGCTGCAATTCATGTAAATCATGTTCATATAAATCTCTTGGTGCTCTATTATTTTTCACACAAAGCGCTGCTGCGGTTCCGGCGGCTTCACCGATGACCGCACAAGTTGCCATGACCCTCGTAGACCCAAAGGCGACGTGCGAGGCACCTATATTTCGACCGGCAAACAGAAGGTTTTTGACGTTCTTTGAATAGAGTGATCGAAACGGAATATGATAGTTTCCGTCTGCCAGTAGATGCTTTGATCCACTTTCAGTCGCATACATCCCCCCAGGCGGATGCAAATCGATGGACCATCCGCCAAAAGCAACCCTGTCCTTGAAAGGAACCTGCTCGACAATGTCATTCTGGTTTAACATATAGTCACCTTCGAACCTGCGATACTCTCTTTTTCCAGGAATCGCACCGACCCATTCCAATGTCATATTCTCCGAATCAAATTTACCTGCGTTTTTAATATAATTCCAGATACCATAAATAACAGACCAAAGTTCGTCTCTAATTCGTTCATTTTCGTGTACCGTATCTAATTCGCCGCCCCATTCAATCCACCAATAGAAACAACCAGAGTCACCACTTCGAATAATCCTTTTCTCCGGAATGGATGTCTTCGTAATATCTTTAGCGAAGCTAGGTGGAACAAATTTAACAGGGTGACCTTCATCTTTTGTGTAAAACAAAATCGTGCTCCCTAGCGTAATATCATCAGATATTTCGGGAGCCCAACTTTCCTGAAATTCTGCTTGCGCTTCTCGTCCTATACGATAATTTGCTCTAGCTAAAAAGCCAATGAGCCCATCACCGGTACAATCTAGAAAGACAGGGCTTTCAAAACGGATTTGTCGTTCAGAACCCATCATCCACCCCGTCACCGAGTGAATCGTCCGGCTATGTTCCCCTCCATCTGCCTCAACGTGTCTAACATCCGTATTTAAAAAAAGCGCTATGTTCGGCTCCGCCTTTACTGTTTCCAAAACGATCAAGTCCCAAAAATACGGATTTCCTTCAGGATTACGATACTGATTTTCGACAAACATTTCACCCATAATGCCAGTCTCTCTTGAATATCGATTCACCCCATGCTTTGTCGCACCAACGACCCACACACGGACTTCACTGCTTGAATTTCCACCCAATACAGGACGATTTTGAATAAGAGCTACCTTTCGCCCTTCTCTTGCGGCAGCCACAGCGGCACACACCCCGGCTAATCCGCCACCAACGACTGTTACATCTTTTTTCACAACTTCATATTTCAAAAAATATCTCTCCTTTGAGGTGTCTCAACTTTTCACGTGAACATTGCGAGCAACATAAGCCCCGCAATCAACTGGGGGCTTTTTTTAAAACAAATTAGTGATCATACACACTTTTAACTGCATCTTTATAATAAAAAGCTTTCAAAGGAACCATTGATTCCTGCGGTACGTAATAATGAAATTTATTTGTACTAATGTCGCCTAATAGTTGTTTTTGATTAGGGTTCGCGTCTTTAAGTAGCCTTTCGCTCGCTTGGTGGTAATCAATCGGCCGCATCCATAACGGGCTATATCCTAAGAAAAGCTGTCGCCTAGTAAATTCTGATTTATTTGGTGAACCAGCATGCCACAAGTTCTGCGGAAAGATAAAGACATCCCCTGGTTTTCCACAAACCTGTACTTCATCTTCATTTTTGTAACGAACGTCTAGTTGATTGGGATTGTCTGGACGCTTGTGACTTCCAGGAATCACTTTCGTATTTCCCCGATCTGGTTGTGACATATCGCTCAATATATAACACGTTTTAATGTAATACGTTGAGGTCAGTCCGTTTATTTTTGGGAACGGAAGATTTGGTCCGTCTTGGTGCCAGTTGATAAAGCTATTTGTCTCTGTCTTGATCTCGTTTGGGTTTGGCTCACGAATGGTTAAATGTGAAATATGAAGCTGGATGTTATAACCGAGTAAATTGACGATTAAAGGAAGAATCGTCGGTTCATCGATTAATCGAAGAATGTCAGGGTGTCTTTCCACACTGTTGTATATGTTGTAGCTTAATGATTGAGGCTCTTCGGCAATGATTTCATCAATGGCAGTGTTCAGTTTGGCTACTTCATCTTCAGTTAGCACATTCCGTAAAATTAAATATCCTTGATCATCAAACGCCTTCATCCATTCCCTAATTCTATGTTTATCCATCCATAGCCCTCCTATCGTGGTTTCCCCTTTCATCAATAAATCCTAGCTCCGCTAATTGCTCATGCGCCGCCTCAATGTATAGCCGGTAGTTCATTGTTGTTTCCAACGTCTCAATGAAATCCTCATATTCATCCAGTGGACGCTTTCCGTACACAAATTTGATGATTTCCTCTTCTGCGAAACGCTCCGCATCGGCTGGATTGTACCCTTGCGGAATATCGACAAATCCATCTAATGCCTCAATGCGCGGTCTTTTATCGGCAAATTCGATATACTCTGTTTGCGCTGCAAACTTTGTTTTTAAATACTCTTTTTCAGGGCGGCCTGCAAATTGATAAAGCCAAAAATAGCTTCCTTCTTCGTTTAATAATTCTGTTGGTACAACCTGCCCATCTTCGATATTAAAATGTTCACCTTCAATCCCATATTGCACGAGGTTAGATCCTTCTTCACCCGCTACATAATTTAATAATTCAAAAATTTCATTTAACTTTTCTGGTTCTTCTTCCAAAGCTTTTGGTATCGCGAATAAACCACTCGTCGTACCAATGTCCAATGTGCCATCGAATTGGCCCCCTGGCCCCTCAGGACCTGCCATTTGAATCCATTCTGCATCTGGATTTACCGTCTTATATTGTTTTACAAATTCCTCCTTAGACATATTCGGCCAATCGATATACACGATGCCAAATTTACCTTGAAACGCTTTTTCTTGATACTGAAGCCCCGTATTTGTTACAAGCTCCGGATCAACAAAGCCAGCATCAATTAAAGTATTAATATAACTAAGCGCATCTTTCATTGCCGGATCGTGGTAGGCATTGATTAACTTATCATCCTTAATATAAAAACTACCAGGCATACCAACACCAAAAGCCCCAAAAATAGGTTGGAAAGCGTTCATTACAGCGCCAGTAATCGCAAACGTATCATTCTTACCATTTCCATCAGGGTCTTGATTTGTAAAAGCATCCGCCACTTCAATAAACTCATCCAACGTTGTTGGCGCTTGTAAACCTAAGTTATCTAACCAATCTTTTCTAATCCAATAGCTGTGATACGGAATGTTCGGAGGAACTGTAATCCCGTAAATTTTTCCATCGACCATTGCTTTTTTGACATTTTCTTCGCCAATAAACTGTTCAACTGGCTGCAATTGATCCATATAGTCTGTTAAGTCGAGAAGTAACCCTTTATTAGCAAATTCGACAAGAGACGTCCGGGTCACTCCGAATAAGTCTGGATAATCGCCAGCAGCCATACGGACATTTAATTGGTTTTCGTATTCACTCGAGACGACAGAAAAACTAATATCGACACCTAGAGCCTTATCAAGTGCTTGTTTAATGACATCATCTTCTGCCATCGGCAAATTATTTCCTGATCTGATAATCTCAAGGTTCATTGGTGCGGACGACCCAGCTTCTTGACTCTCGGAATTACAGCTACTCAAAATGACAGTGAGAAGTAATGCCATGACAAAAATGAAACCTCTCGTTGAGTACTTCATGAAATCTCCTCCCTTTCCTTCCTGTATTTTTATCCTTTAATCGATCCCAAAAGCATCCCTTTTGTAAAATGCTTCTGAATAAAAGGGTAGACAAGAATAATTGGAACACTCGCAATAATGACTGCCGCCATTTGCATCGTTGAAGTCGGCACCATATTGTCTACATTTGCATTTAATTGATCTTGATTTTGCATTAGAATATCCCGGACAACCACTTGCAGAGGGTATAAAGATTGATCTGTCACATACATAATTGCTTGAAAAAACTCGTTCCAATGGCCGACCATATAAAACAGCCCGATCGTCATCATGACAGGTAGAGACAGAGGAAGGACAATTTGCCATAAAATTCTTAATTCCATTGCCCCATCAATTCTTGCTGATTCAAACAACTCATTGGGTAAATTTTCAAAGAAGCTTTTCATGATTAGAATATTAAAACTCCAAATCGCATTTGGAATGATCATTGCCCAAACCGAATTGATCAAGCCCGTTTCTTTCACAATTAAATACGTTGGTACAAGTCCTCCATTAAACAATAAGGTGAAAACAACAATGAAAAGAAAGAAGCCTCTACCAGGAAGATTTTTACGACTTAAAGGATACGCCATTAACGTCGTTAAAATAAGATTGATCAATGTTCCGACAACTGTAATAAAAACGGTGACTTTAAAAGCATTCGGAATTTTTGCCTGCGATAAGAGCTGTTCATATGCATCAAATGTGATCGACTTAGGGAAAAGGATATATCCTCCATTCTTTAACACTTCACCAAATGGAGTGACCGAGACCGATAGCACAAAAAGTAATGGCAAAACGGCCGAAGCTCCGACAAGTCCGAGGATGATAAAAACGGCATAATCGAATAGTTTATCACCTTTCCCTTTTACCAAATGCCCTCACCCCACTTTTTCGCTACTTGATTGGCTCCTAATACTAGCACCAGCCCAATGACTGATTTAAATAATCCGACAGCTGAAGCCAAGCTGAAGTTCATCTGCTCAAGACCCGTACGGAATACCCAAGTATCAATAATATCTGCAACAGGATAAACTTGAATATTGTACATAATATAAATTTGTTCAAACCCCGCGTCCAGCATATGTCCAAGCCGTAAAATAAAGAGCAAAATAATGACATTTCGTATTCCTGGCAAAGTAATGTGCCAAATCATTCTCATCCTGCTCGCTCCATCAACCTTCGCTGCTTCGTATAAACTCGGATCAATCCCCGCCATCGCCGCTAAATAAATAATCGCCCCCCAGCCTAAATTTTGCCAAGCCTCAGAACCGACAAGGATAGAACGAAACCAGTCCGTCGAAGTCAAAAAAGGAATCGCATCTCCCCCAGCCTCTACAATCCAGCGGTTAATCAACCCTGTACTTTGCGACAAGAACGCAAGGCTGATTCCATAAATGATGACCCATGAAAGAAAATGGGGCATATAGCTTAACGTCTGAACCCAGCGCTTATACCATGACACTCGGCACTCATTCAGTAAGATGGCTAATATAATTGAGGGAACCATACCAAAGAACAGTTTATAGAAGCTAATCAAGAACGTGTTTGTTAATAATTGATAAAAATACGGTGATTCAAAGAATTGCTGGAAGTATTTATACCAAGGATTCGCCCATTCACTGCCAAAGATCCCCCCTACGAAGTCATACTCTTTAAATGCGATGATCACACCGTACATCGGCAGATATTTGTAGATGGCAAACCAAAGCAAACCCGGCAGCAGCATCAGATAAAACGTTCGAAATTTCCATATTTGCTTAAACATAGATTGAACAAGCGTCATCTGCTTCCCACTCGTTTGTTGTTCTATGGCTGTTTTCGACCTCATGTCTCCCCTCCTCTTGTTAACGCTTTCATTTTTTGTTTAGTCTAACACTCGCTGCTGATCTGAAATATACATTGATGTTATAAAAATGTCAGCGATGTTGTGAATAAAGGTCTACTCTTGCTTCAGCGGAAGATCAATACGTATGATCGTTCCAACCTTTTCTTTACTTCGCATGCGGAGCCCATATTTCTCTCCATAATGAATTTTTATCCTTTCTTCAACATTGGTTAAGCCAATACTGTTAAATCCATGCTTGGAGCTGTCATTTAAAACTTTTGTCAGTAAGCCTTTTTGTAAGTTCTTATTAAACCCAACGCCGTTATCACGAATATACAGTCTAAGTTGGTCATCTTTTTTATCATTGTAAATCCAAATGGTCCCCTCCCCTTTAGGAACAATTCCGTGAAAGATCGCATTTTCCACCAGCGGCTGCAATAATAACTTCAATACTTTATGTTCAAGAATATCGTCATCAATTGCGATCTTCAGTTCAAACTGATGTCCATACCTGACTTGCTGAATTTGCAAGTATTTCTTTAGCCCTTCCAGTTCATCATGTAATTGAACCTTTTCTGACGTTTTATTAAAACTATACGAAAGCAAACTAATGAGAGCATGGATGGTTGTGCGGACTTCGTGTGTTCGTTGTTGTTTCGCCAGGCTATTGATGCATGCGAGCGTATTATAAAGAAAATGTGGACTTATTTGACTTTGGAGCATCTTTAATTCAGAATCTTTTTTCTTAACCTCCAGTTCATTTACTGTGTTAAACAGTTCACGAATACGAACCATCATTGCATTATAGCTCCGCGCCAACTGACCAAGCTCATCTTCGCGAACTACATGTACCTTTGGCATAGAATTCAAATCGTTTACTTGATCCATGACGTGCACCAGCTGTCGAATAGGTGCAGTGAAATGTCGACTGATCATCAATGAGGTAATCATTAACGTGAAGATCCATAACACTGATGCTTTAACAAAATTTCGATATAAAGCAAATATATTTTGATAAAAGTATTTTTCATCGATGATTGAAATGACATGCCAGCCAAACTTATTTACGTTTGACTTTACAGCCACCAGCTCTTTTTCATCATGTTTAATTTTGTTCACACCTATCGCGGATTGAGTTACTTTCCTCATAAAGGAAGAAACAATTTGCGCAGGAAATACGGTTTGATCGATTGGCAGTAAATGAGAGAAAGGCTCTGATGTAACAAGTTTTTTTGTTGAAGTCGTGACTAAAAAAGTTTGATTATTTGACTTAAACAACGGAGATATCTTATTCGTAAGCTGATCCAAATTAATTTCCAACACAGCATAACCTTTTAATTCATTGCTGCTCCCACGTACAGCACTAACAAACGCCACAGTCTGTCCCGACAAAGGTGTGTAATAAGGATCGCTCCAAATGACACCGTTCATTGAACTGGGGAGTTTGTTTAACAAGCTTCCAATATACACGTTTCCTACAATTTCATAATGAACTTGGCGATTTGAAAACACTTTTCCATTTTTATCAAGTAGATAAACGGTTTTTACATAATTGCTATTAATGTCTCCATATTCATTTAAAAAGCTTGTCGCTAAACTTTCATTCCCTCGATCAAACAAAGCATGTTGAGTGGACAAAAAAAGAAGCATCTGCTTCAAGTTGTCTAAATGCGTATTTAAATGCTCATTTGTTTGCGAAATCACCTCTTGAGAATTTTGAATGACTTGTTTTTCAAACAGCCGCTTCGAACCTTGCAGATGGTTCCAAGCAATTGTGATAAATAAAACTGATGTGACGATGAAGAGAAAAATGAAGTGCTTTGTTCCAAGCCTTTGTTTGCTATACCATCGCATTGCTTTACGTAACATCTTTCTCACCCTTTTTTATAATCGGTAGGCGTCATTCCAGTCCATTTGCGAAAAACAGCTGAAAAATATCGATAGCTTGGAATGCCTACTCTTTCTGCAATTTCATAGACTTTTAAATTCGTCGTTTGCAATAGTTGAATGGCTGCCTCCATACGGACTTGTGTTAAAAATGCGTGAAAGGAAATGCCGACCTCTTCACGAAAAAGCCGACTAATGTAATGTGGGCTTAACCCCACTTCCTCCGCAATACTGGCAAGTGTGATCGGTTGTGATATTTGTTCATTAATTAAAGCGATCGCTTGCTTTATTTCATAGCGGTAACTCACTTTATTCGGTTGAATTGTCTGAATGACAAAGATTAATTCTGAAAGTAGCTCCGACAAAGTAGAGGCTTGAAAAATCCTCTCTGCCAAGCCGATACTTTCTTTTACTTCATAGATGTTCTCATCCTTCACAACCCACTGCAGAACGAGGTCCTTTAATTGATATGGATAAATCAAGTGCTCGTTTGCCCAACACGCAAAGTCATTTTCAAAAAATGATATTAACTTTTCCAACTGGTGTTTATTTTGACTGAACTTTCTTTCTATTAATTGTAAACGTTGCTTCGTCAGTGTAGTGAACTCCGGTGGGTTTCCTGCACAAATTCTCGATTCATAGAAATAAAAACGTTTTGACTGCCACAATGCTAACTGATCAAACGCCTTTTTAATACTTTCGCTAAAATTAAGTACGTCACTGACTGCAACAAAAGAATCAACGTCATCGAAAAGAAAGGGTAGATTTCTTTCAATCCCATGGTTGATCCGATCAATGAAGCTATGAATGTTAGCATATACATTCTCCAAGGCTATCGCATCCCTTTGGAAGAAGAACAATACATATTCACTAACTTCGATAGGAATCCATATAAAACAATGCTGCGCAGATCGCTCCAACACCGAAAGCACTCGTTGAACCTCTCGATTAACGAAAATTCGATTGTTTTGATTCGTATGCAAATGTAGCCTCACCATTCGCAACGGAAATCGCAACTCAAGGTTCAGCTGCTGAAAATCGTTGTCTTCCTGACTGTTGATCCACTGTAAGAGCCTTTGCGATTCACGCCACTTTTGCTCCTCATATGAATAATCCTGATACTTTTTCTCCTTTTCAATTTTCTCCCTTGCTTTTAAAATTACTTGCTCGAGCGCCTCATCCTCTAACGTCACCTTCACCAAATAGTCCAGTGCTCCAAGCTTGATTGCTTTTTGCGCATAATCAAAATCGCTATGACAAGTGAGAAGGATCACTTGCGTTTCCGGATATTTTTCTTTGAGTGCTTTTGTGAGCTTTAAACCGTCCAAGACAGGCATTGTAATATCTGTAATGACAATATCTGGTTTATAACCCTCGCAAAAAGATAGCGCTTTCATTCCATCGCTCACATCACCTACTAAAACAGCGCCACAACGTTCCCAGTCAAAATTGATTAAATCCTCGCGAATTGGGAGTTCATCGTCTACAACGAGCACGCTTAAAATATCTGAGTTCAATAGACTTCCCTCCAAGTAGACATTTTGTCAATCAACACTGCATCATGGGGTTTTTCAGAACACTTGGGTTTTTTTCAAGCGCTAAGGGGGCAGGAGACTTACTCCACTACGTTTAGAAAAACAAAAAGAGATCGACAAAGACAAAGCTAAGCTAAGCTAAAAACTTTATCACCCACTACGTTCAGATAAAACGCTCGCGCATATACGACGTCGCTTTTAATAGATCGCCTTTATAACCCACTACGTTCAGATAAAACGTTTTTGTATGCCTTAATTTGATCGACAGTCTAAACTTTATAACCCACTACGTTCAGATAAAACCCGACCTGCGGTTTAGGAAACCGTTTGTATACCTAAACCACCTTTATAACCCACTACGTTCAGATAAAACCGAATTGCGGGTGATCTCTCCCTCACCGTCACACAACTTTATAACCCACTACGTTCAGATAAAACATTGACTCGGCGACACCGTTTTAAGTGCCGTCTTGACTTTATAACCCACTACGTTCAGATAAAACGATGCTGCCGAAAAGACGAACGCGACATTCTTGACAATCTTTATAACCCACTACGTTCAGATAAAACTCTAGGGTTTCAGCATTAGAACAAAAAGTAGAAACCTTTATAACCCACTACGTTCAGATAAAACGACTGTAACAAGAAACGCCTTCTTCGTAATGTCCTCCTTTATAACCCACTACGTTCAGATAAAACCAGGTCACTATAGCTCACGCCTTGAGGTGAGTTTTGCTTTATAACCCACTACGTTCAGATAAAACTATATCGTCGACGCGCGGGAACCGGATTACGACGAAGCTTTATAACCCACTACGTTCAGATAAAACAGGTTCTTGAGCGTATTAACGGCGGAAGCAAACCGGCTTTATAACCCACTACGTTCAGATAAAACCCTCCATATTCCCCCGACGAAAGCCCTTCTCGCTGTAGGGTTTAGCGGAGATGGGCGTTGAAACAATCTTTTTCATTTTGCAGTGAACCTTCAGTCGTGTATTTAAAAACATTCTAATCTAGCTTGTGTCCTTAGAGCGCCATGGCTTTCAGCGTTTTATCCAAAAAAACGATTCGCTGCAGAATGAGGCAATTCAGAGGCCAATACACCTAGATTTTCTATAAATG
This sequence comes from Litoribacterium kuwaitense, assembly GCF_011058155.1. Classification (NCBI taxonomy): domain Bacteria; kingdom Bacillati; phylum Bacillota; class Bacilli; order Caryophanales; family Bacillaceae; genus Litoribacterium; species Litoribacterium kuwaitense. Next base: position 29,953 of record NZ_JAALFC010000007.1, read on the forward strand.
ACCTATCCTTATGTTGACATTGGTTCCTCTATAATCATTTCCCCATCCTTATTGGAATCTAAAACGATGGTCGGTTGATAGGTTCCATTTGAATACTCGTATAGCTTAATCTCTTTACCTGGTACGATATTCAACAATTGGCCAAACATAACAGCAAATGGCGCTGGTGCCGCCATAAAAAGGTGAATGGTTGCTGTTTCTTGTAAGTTACTGATTCGCCTTAATGCTCGGTCGAATCCTTTCACAAGAGCTACAGCTGCTTCTTCAGAAGAAATCTCCCCTGCTTCTTTCTCCCAAGTATACCTTTTTGCATGTGGTAAAGCATTTTTTTGGACATACGTTTCTACTTCTTTCACCAACTTCACACAATGGTTGCCTGTAAAATCAACGGCTACAACAATATCTTCACAATCTGCATTTCCCGCAAAGTCAGCAAAATCAATCGTTCTTTCATTGACTTGATGATCATTTTCCGTGATAGACCATATCGTTTTATTACCTTCAATCGTTATTTTTTTCCCCGTTGTTTTACTAAACACTTGTCCAAGCATCACGCAAGCAGACAGGTGAGCGACCGGACAAAGGCGAACGTTACTGTTCACATGCTTTCTAACAACCTGCATACCTACTCTTAACAGATCGTAGTTGTTTTCTGCATTTGCGAAAAATGGTGAAGCATTAATCAAAAAGTCGTGATTGTCATTCGCAACATAGAATGCTTGTCTTGTGATCAATCCAACACGCCACTCATCTGAAGAGCTCTTTCTTTTCTTGAGTGCGGATACGAGCTTCTTGCAAATGGTTTCTAGCGTCTGATGATCATCAAAATAATAAAATTCATGGTAACTGAGGTTGGTCAACGCTTGAAAACGCTCTCCAAAACGTGCCTTTATCTTATCATCATCCTCTGGAAAGATAAACGAAATAACATATTGATTGTCTTTCGTGTATTGGCGATAGGCTTCGGGAATCTCAACGTTCCAAATACAGTCAGACGCTAACATATCTTCACTAACGTATAACAAATAAGCGGATGACCTTTGAATGTTTGCTCTAATCTCACTTTCTAAATGGCCTGGATTTAATGCGTCATCATCGCGCCAAACGGTCAACCCACTCGCCAAAATCGCATGCTGTAGACGGATCACAGGATCTTTATTTTCATGTGCATAGCTTACAAATACGTCGTGCATGATCATGCCTCCCCCAGAAAAATAGTTTTATTGATGATTGAACCTGCCGTAGCCGCTCGTCTTTTTTGCGCCGAGGCCAAAGTCTTGAAATGCTTGCGTTACCCATTGTTCGACAAGTGCCTTCAGTCCACCCGGAAAATCCACGAGTTGTTCCAATTGTGGAGTAGGCTGCAATTCAAAGATGACTTCAACACCTCCTTGTACAGCGTAAAACTTAATTGGATTGACGCCTTCCCCTGGGTTAATTCTCCCTCCACATTGGTAATACTGTTTAGCATGAACTGCCATCACATCTTGTTTTAACTCGAATTTATGAAACAGTGCGTCGTAGAATACCAATGCACCGACGTTCTCTTCTGTACCAAAAAGCTGATTAAGGAATTGTTGTTTCAATGCAAATTGAGGGTCCTCTTGCTCATAAAGCAATGACGTTTCAGCCCAAGCGCGAGTCATTCCTTTAATACTTGCGCCTGTAAGATACGGAACACCATACACTTTATGAAGCGCTAAGCCGTTCTCAAGAAAGTGTGGGTGACCCATACCCGGAAGTGCTGCATTCGTGTGGATCGACAAGACCACAAGCCCTTTTTCATCAAGACTTTTCTTTAAACGATCGTTGTATTGTTGAACTTGTGTTTTATATTGCTTACCCTTTGAGTCAATGTTTAGCAGTTTGTATTTACCTAAAAGTGCAAAGTCCGGCTTTTTAGTTTTTTTAGACGTTTGAGACGTATGAAATAAATAGGAGAAATGTGCATTGACAAGTTTATCTTCCTCTTCCTTTACTTTGTATATTTCTCTTTTTAAGAATTCAGGAACTTTCCAATCGGCCGTCTCCTTTTGGTTACTGCCTTTCGCCATGGTCTTTATCATCCTTTTCCTATTCGTCTTCATACAATCCTTCTGCAAACCGGCTCAAATATGATGCATAATGAAGAAGGCTTGTTGTGATTTCTCGGTACTGTTTACTGCTTTCACAATTTAAAATGGTTTCCAATACTTGATCATGGCCTTTCGCTTCGTTAGTCAGAAAACCTTCTTCAATGAAAAACGCTTGAATATGTTCCATCATTTTTTTATAGGCGTTTTTATTGGACTTCGCATGATAAAACGCCATCGTAGATGCTAGACCGTTCATTTGAATCATGGCGGGCAGCTTTCGTGCATAGCTGCGGTAATTTTTTTGATTCTCTTTTTTATTTTTTGGTTGCATCACGTCGTTCACTTGTTCAAACGCCAGCTTAGCCACCTTAAGTTCTTTTATTTGCCGTTGACTACGCTTTGTCATCGTGTGACCTCCTTCGCAAACACTCGAAAGACCCCGCGCCCAACCGTTTGGTTGCCTCCTAGCCGTATGCTCTGTGGACTGTCAACATACTGCTGTGCATAGTCGTTTGCTTCTTTAGCTTCTGTGTGAACGACCGTATAAAAAATGGTTTCGGGTGGAACATTTTCCTCATACCATAAAGCCCCATCTTCAACTACACCTTGCTCCCCAACGCGGATTCTCGGAACGACCTCTGTAGAAAATTTCATAAAATCGGTAAAGGTGACATCGTCAATGATGATCAGCCTTTGTTTAATTTCATTTAATTCCCGTCCTAGTTTTTCAAAAATGGCTTCTACACAATCAATAAATTGGCTTGCCTCATCACTCCGGTCAAGGGCAAATTCTTCTAACACAACTCTTTCATCGATACTTTTATTGTCTGTATGCGGAACAAAGTGCATTTCCTCCAACGCTGGCAAATCTTGTTCAACGAGTGACTCACCATGCGCAAGCTTGTAATCACGTAAAAATTGCTTAAGCACCATCGGACAAGTGACCATTTGGTAAACGTTTTGTAATGACCGAACAGGGAAGAAGAGAATACGTGCATCTGAAAAAAAGATGTTTGACGGGATGATCGCCTCTGCTTCGGATAGCTCATCTTGATTCGTCGACTTAGGCGTTGCGCCAAATATTCGCGCTACTTGTTCATCTTTACCTTCATGTTTTTTAGCATAATCAAATCGAAAGCCACCTTTCACTGAGGAAGCCTCCACCTTTAAAAATCCTGTGTGTCGTTCACGCTGTACAGGTTGGTCGACGAGACCAATCTCAGTCCCCCCACCTGGATGGATTGATGTAGCTGCTTGCAGAGTAAATATGTATGCGTTCATCGTGATTTGCTCCTTTCATTGTCATATGGTACGACGAGTGCCCAACCGAAACCTTGTTTACACATATCAGTTGAACCGATGTGTATGAATGGATCGATTTCTTTTTGATCCTCATTTCTACAAGACAAAACGGACCCTGCTGGAAGCATATGTTGCCTTGGCTTCGGCCCATGTATCCCCATATCCCATCCTCCAAGGATTTGTAATGAATCTGCGCGTACCGATTCTAGTGTTAAGCCGTGTTCCCTTAAATAACAGACAGGATCTTGATCGAGAAGCATAGGTGTGAATAAAATGACTTGCACCGCTTCGTCCGTCATGTTGTTAGACTCCAAACCTCTTGCTGGTGAAAAAGGTGTCATTGTCCACAGCTTTTGTTCAGCGCCTAACGTCACTTTGCGCTGGAGGGGTTCTTCGTCTGTATGGTTGATATGAATATAAAAAGAGTAACCTTCACGAAAGCGCAACATGTCCATTTCATAGACAAAATGCTTTTTTGCTTTACGTGATAGCCCATCTCTTGCCATCCCGACTTTTGGCTCCACACACAACATCTCGTCTTTATGAATTCCCTCTATTTCCCCTTGATCAATTTCACCTGAAAGAAGCTTCTGAAGTGATACTAGCGAAACCCAGACGTCGTCGTTTGTAATCCCCTTTAATTTCTTTGTAGATGATTTTAGTGAGAGGATGACCTTCTTTTCATCCGTCATCTCTAAACTCAAACCCATTGGCGCCGGAACAAGCAATTCTTTTTGACCTTGTGTATTCGTTTTTAAAACCCCAAATTGGTTTAAGCTTAAATGGCCGAGTGTTTCTTTCGTGCCAAGCCATGACCTCCATTCCTGATCGTTACCTACCTTTGAATCTCTAAAAGTGACGAACGGACGTGGACCGCCGACCATCTCACGAATAAATGTCGACCGTATCGCTCCATAAACCGTGTTCGTCCTAGGGGGAAAGAGGCCGGTAGCTACATTATCAAGTCCGGGTTCCATCACGTGGTGGCCTTTAAAGAAAAAGTGATCGATCGGTGTTAACTCGTAAAAACCCACTAAGATTCCCCCTTATCCGCGATCTCGTCTTTAGCGATAAAATTGAACATATGCAGCATCGCAATCCATTGTTGGAGGCGATCTTCCTCAGAAGCCCCTCGTCCGACTCTGTCATACAATGACATTAAGACATCATTAGCCTCGTCTTTCGATAATTCCAACTGGCCTTCTATAACAAGACGATTTGGCGCTTCAGAGCGATTTAGAACCCTTTTTAACTCTGCCCGAATCATCTCTTTTTCAGAGAGAAGCCCCGGCAATAAAGCCTTTTCCAGTTCAAATAGGAATGAGTTTGGCAAAACCTTGATCACGGCTAAGCTTTTTTCGACTTCATCTTTATATTGTTCTTCGTGATAACCGAAATGGAGACTTGCTTGAAGCGGTGTGCCACTGCGAAGGAAAACGGTGAGGGCGAGCGAGTTTTTCCCTTCTTGCGCCTTGGCCAAAGCTTCCATTTTCCGCGTCTCTGCCAGAACATGCCGTAGTGGCTGGCGACGATGGGCAATCACGATGCCCATGGATGCAGTTTGGGTATTTAAACTGGGCCGACTTTGCGAAAAGGCAAACCGAAGTTTTCCAGCAAGCTGCAACACGTTCTTTCGTGGAAGAAATGACATTACATCGTCGCCACCAGCATAAATAAGTAACTTCTCATCATCAGAGAAAACGTCTGGCACAACGCCTTGCGCAAACTCAGTAATTGCTTGACTTAGGTTCTGATAAGTTCCTAGCCCGTCATCAAGGCTTTGTTTCATTCTGTCGCCCATTTGATCGCCATCCATCATTAACAAGCCATAGTATGGGTCTTTTTTTTCGGCAATGACGTCCAAACTCGGAAATTTATATTTACTTTCCTTCAACCGTAAGCGCTTACTCAAACACACGGCACAGAGCGCCTCATTTTCCTTTGCAAGAACAAATTTTCTATCTTCTTGGGCTTTTTCCCAAAGTTGGGTCCATGTTTCCCATGCGATTTGTTTCATCTTCCCCATAGAAAGTCGAGGCGTAAAAGGTGTATTCGTCAACGCTGTACGTTCTTGGCACACTGGACAGACAAGCCCATGTTCCGGTTGTGACATCCAATCTTGATAGACGAACTGCTTTTTCTTTGTTCGTAATTGCTGTTCAGCTTCATCCATCGTTTCTTTTAGGCTTGATCCATGTGAGGTCACAACGAAATGAAACTTAAAGAGTGACCGCAGTTGTTTATCCGCAAGATCTGTCGGCATCAGTGGAAATTGTTGTTTAATCTGACGGACAGACGATTCAACGGCTTGTTTTTGAAGCTTATCTATTATCCATTGGATCTCACGTTCATATTCCTCACCAGTCTGTTCCCCCTTTAAAAGAAGCACGATTCGATTTGGAAATGCAACGCGAAATGCGTCTTTTGATGACGAAACACCCTGTGGAAATATAACGCTACAAAAGGAATACTTCTTAATGATTTCATCATGTAACTGATCCATCGTCTTAGCCATCCACTGACTTCCCGCCCACAGATCCCCCGTTTTTCGAGATTGTTCAATGAATGATTGCACACCGCTTAATGTAATAATGGCGAGATATTGCTTCACCGGCGATTCCCCCGATTAAATGGATTGTTTTTCTTGGGTTGCGATACAAAAGTTGTTGTGAAATATGCTTTGTCTGTAACCCTCTTTATATATTTTGAATTGTTTTTATCTTCTTTCTCCCACTGAGCGCTCTTTAGAATAGGAAATTTAGGGTCTGAATTTACAAGATCTCGCTTCAGTTTATTGCCTCTAATTTCAAACTCAGCACTGCCAACCTGATCAATCAACCCCTTAAGATGTTGAAGAAATTCACCCTGGCGAAAGGCTTCTTTTTTAAGGTTGTAAGCTGAAACTTGCTTCGGAGCGTTGACTACAGTTAAAAACCAGTTTGCATGATCTATCTTTTTTTCGTACAGTTACTATTGTGGCGATAGTTTTTGGGATTCCGACCAACACTTGCGAGATAACACACAAGGAGAAATGTTTTCACCCATTTATCAAGGTACTGCGAACCTTCGGACATGTTGTTACCCTTAGGAAGTTCAAAAATGACCTTTGAATGCCCCTCCTTTTTGACCATTGATTCTATTTTCATAGACACAGGCGACTTATAGGTATCATTATTTAAAATCATCCCAAAAAGCTCAGCTTCTCTCTTTCTCATCTCTTCCGGGAAGCACTGGGGATCTTGAATAGACCGCCAAACATAGCGCATCATCCCTTTGACAGCAGGCGCCCTGAGTTCTTGCATGCAATCACCTGGTTCAACATGAGTTCTCACATCTTGATGGTTCACTTCAATCTCCACTCGTGAGTGAAATGGAGTCGCTTTCATCAGTGTTTCCACAGATAAAACCTCCATCGAATCCCCCCTGCCAAAAGTCTTATATTTATTCCATTTTTACACATGTTTACCATATCACAAGAATTCGATTTTTGCGATAGATTCATAGAAATACAGCTTAATTTATGCCTCAAAGGACGAGATTGGCATGTTTTCCTTGAAAAGTCTAAAAATTCTCACAGAATAAAGTCATGTCACAAACTTTAAATAGCCTGTTTAGACGAGACGACCCTTTAGAAAATCGGTGAAAACGATTGAACCACTACGTTCAGATTTTTTGCAATGAGTAACAATCTGCTTTATAACCCACTACGTTCAGATAAAACTACAAAGCAGGGTTGAAGATATCTTGATAAACCACAGTTTATAACCCACTACGTTCAGATAAAACTTCAGTAGCTGTAGATAGTGAAGGGTATGTCTATAGGTTTATAACCCACTACGTTCAGATAAAACTAAGCAATCCACCGTTAGGCATCGATATTTGAACAGGTTTATAACCCACTACGTTCAGATAAAACCGGTTCTCTACATCAGCTCTTTTATGGCAAGGGCGAGTTTATAACCCACTACGTTCAGATAAAACAGCGATCACAGGATAAAGTGCAGGGTTTGACAGCCGCGTTTATAACCCACTACGTTCATATAAAACGCTCCAGATCAACCCGATGAAATCCCTTCTCGCTGTAAGGTTCAGCGGAGATGGGCGGTGAAAAAATCTTTTTCATTTTGCAGTGAACCTTCAGTCGTGTTTTTAAAATCATTCTAATCTATCTTGTGTCCTCAGAGCGCCATGGCTTTCATCGTTTTATCCAAAAAATCGATTCGCCACAGAATGAGGCAATCCATTCCTAACACCCTTTGGAAGATCATAAAAACAAGTCGATGTCGCTTTTCTCATGCCCATAAACGATCTTTTTTATATTTTTCGGGTTTGCCACTTGATATAGGTAGATTGAATCAACATCATAGTCTACGATACGATCGAGTTCTGCTAGACATTGTTTTAGCTTTCCTTGAGTGATTTCTCCTTCAAAAACTGAGTTTTGCGTCCAGTCTAAATACTTCCGGAGCTTCTTACAAACTTTACCAACACGTTTTTCACCGACATCGTAAGTGATGATGATAAACATGTTTGTTACCACCAAGCTTTCAAGGGCTTGTATACATCATCGCCAAGCAAATGTTTGATCAGTTTGTAGCATTCAAGCCTGACCAAGTACCTATAAGATGTATTTCGTTTTAACTGTCTATGTTTCACAGTTGTTTCTAGACGGTCTTCCCACGCTCGGATAAATCGCTTTTTGCCTTCGTCATTTAAAAAACAGATCTCATGATCGAGGACATCAAAGTGTTTTTTCGTTATGGTTTTTCGATTAATCAACGAAAGGATCACTTGGTCGACGACTAATGGCTTAAATATTTCAGCGATATCTAAGCTAAGCGAAAAGCGTTTTGTCGATGGTTCATGAAGATAACTGATTGTTGGATTCAGTGTTGTACGGTAGATTTCGGACAGCACCGTGCGATACATTAACGTATTTCCAAAGGAAAACAAGGCATTTAACGGGTCTCTGGGCGGACGTTTTTCGCGGCGTTCAAACGAAAAATCCTGCTTGAGCATTTGGGCGAAGGCTTGATAATAATGCTTGCGAATAACCCCCTCATGCCCCATCAACGTCTGAATATCCAACGCTTCTTGACTCTTGTTGTACTCTTTTTGGATGAGATACATGCTTTCCTCGTTTTCAACCTTGTGTCTGCGCAAGTTCCTGAGCATATGATGTACACCACCTTCTAAAAAACGACTGGCTAAATACACTCTGCGATGCCTATCAGAATAGTGTTCTGCTTGTTTAATAATCAGAAACCCAGAAACCGATGTTTTTTCCCGCGGATAATACGTTCCTGCGTAAAACCCATAATAATTGTAGATATGCAGACAGATATCGAATTGACTGACATAATTGAGCAGTTTTGTATTCAAATCGACTTCCCCAAAGACATGAAGGTTGCGGATTTTTTCAACGGGAAGTGGTGTTTGCTTTTGTTGATCGTCCGTATAGTAAATGGTGTTATGCTTTCGGTTTAAACGCCCGTTCGAAAACACGTAGTGGTCACGTAGCATATTCGTCGGCCTCCCTCACGTAACAAAATCCGAAGTAAGCACATGACTTGCAGTAAGGTAATTTCTTCACAACAGGCGGCTTTGCTTGTTCTATCACCCGATATGCTTGTGCAATCGCGCGTTTCACTTTTGCCCGTTCATCATTGTCCAAAATCACCTCGACGGTCTTCTTTTCTTTCGTATAGCTGATGAGGCCTCGTTTCTGGACCCCACGAAGTTCAAGCTGATACAGATAAAAAAGCATTTGCAAATGATCCGACTCTTGCATCTTACTGGACATTTTCACTTCACGAACATACTTACCATCGATGTGATCCATTTTAAAAGCATTGTCTATTAGCACTTCTCGTTCCTGCAGCCGGGGATAACTTTCTTCATGTAAAATTTTCCCTTCAAGCACACGGTCCGACTCATGCTCCATTGTAATGCCCCGTTTGTAGAGCCATAGCTTAACGGACACAGGGCGAGATAGTTTAACTCAATGCCGCCAATCGTCTGTTCCTGCACATCTAGTCACCACCAATCAATAAAATGGGTCAAGCTTCTGATCGATCAACAATCCTAGCGCTTCATCGTATTGGCAATCGATGATCTGGAGCCCTTTGATAAGTGGAAAGTCAGAAAGGATGTCTTTTGCCTGATACGGATTGGCGCTCGTGGCATATTGTTCGATCTCGTAGCGTGCTTTACGCTTTTCAGCACGGGTCTCGGCGATTTCCCAATTGGCTAAGGCGGTCTGAATAGCTTCGGTTTCGACGAATTGACGCGGGATCACTTGGACTTGATTGATGTCGCGCAATAGCTTCTGTGCCTCGGTCTTCTTCGTCGAATAAAGGGCGCGTTGCTTTAACTCTTTTAAGGCTTGGTCAAACTGCGTTTTAAAGTCAGAGCCCTCTAGAGACTCTTCATTGTAAAGTGCTTTGATCATGTCATTTTTTTGTGATTCGAGCAGCATGCCTTCATGTTGCTCTAAAAGCGCAACACTTCGATGATAAATGTCCTCATGGTACACATATTTGACACCGGTCACGTCTTCAAGGAAAACGAAGACATTTGGCTCTGCCACGGACTTTTTCCCTTTTCGATTGCAACGGCCATAGCGTTGAAATTGACTATCGAGCGACGACATTTCTGTGTACAACAGGTCAAAATCGATATCGAGGCTTGCCTCTACGAGCTGTGTCGTCACCCATATGCCGGACGCTTCGCCGGCGGCAAAGGCGAGAATATCTTGTTCTAAACGGGCCCGGTCTTGTTGGGTAAAACGGGAATGCAGCAACCACACGTGCTCCGTTGTTTCACGAATGGCGGTAAACACTTCTCGTGCGCGCGCAATGGTATTGCAGATGACGAGAACCTTCTTCGTCTCTCCAGCACTGACCATCGCTGATATCGTTTCGGACGAAAGAATCGCCGTTTGTGAAACACTGACGTGATGACGCTGTACGGTGTCATCGATAAACTCTTCATAGACGAGAGGCGTGTTTGAATGCTTGAGTTCACGCTGCAATGCCTTCAAATAAAACTCTGGCAACGTCGCCGTCATGATTAAAAAGGAACCGCCAATTTGATCGATCATCACCATGGCGCGCACGAGTAAGGCCGCCATTTTCGGCTCATACGCTTGAAGTTCGTCAATGATGACTTTCGCTGTCGCAACGGTCGCATACTCTTTTTCAAAGCCGAGATAGTAAAAAGGAAATTTTAAAATTTGATCGACCGTAGAAATGACGAGCTTATTGGCAAACTCCTTCGTTTGCGCATGGACCTTCTCAAGCATCTCGTCGTTGGCTTCGCCGGTGACAGCGTCATCGCTTAAAAAGTACTCAAGGCTTGATGAATGTAAGAGACCGACCGCTTCTTCTCCTAGCTCGTCATGCGTCCGTTTTGAAAAGTGTATGCCTTCTCCGTCTATCACCCTTCGGTACATCGCATTTAAGCTGACGCGTAAGGGTAAGGTAAAAAAGCCCTTTTCCCCACCTAACCATAGTAACCCTGCCTCCGTCTTCCCCATGCCTGTCTGGGCCACGACAACGACATGCTTGTCTTGATGAGATTCAGTGAAATGTTGGAGCGGCTTTTTATTTCCTGCGTACTGTGTATCCATAAACGCGTTAACCGACGCAGCAACATTCATTTCCGGGGCCAATTCGATCGGGACGTGAGCGGACGCCGCGTGGTCGATACGGTGCAGTAAGCCTTTGAGCAACACATAGCGCAAGTATTCGGGGTCGTCTTCTTGAATTCGGGACTGATGACTGATTTTATTGATTTTCGCAGCCCTGACTTTATCTTCAATGGGGATTCCCATGTGTTCGGCAATCTCTCGAACGACCGGCACAATGTTCTGCTTGTAATTCTCTTTAATTTCGTCTGTTATTGGCGGCTTTTTATCGCGCTCATGGTGGTAGGCGATCACTTGATACAACAGTTTTTGTTCATCCTTTTCAATACCAGCCTCTTTTAATGGAATGCCCAGCACAGATAGGTAATTGTGCGGGACATCAAAGGACGATGGTGCCGGCAGCTCTGATAAGCCCAGCACACGCCGGATTTTGTTTTGGAAAAAGGGATCTGCTTTGCCAACGTCATGATACTGAATCGCAATTTTCAACAACGTCCAATCCCGTGCAGATAGTGGCAACCGCTGTTGATAAACACGTTTGAACGCATCATAACGTTTGAGCAGTTCATTCGTATGCGCTGCAATGGTCTCAACCGGACTTGATTTTGCATAAAATGTCATCACACCAGCCTCTTTCCTATCATGATTGACTAAAAAGAAGCCAACAAAAAGGTGACCTCTTCATTGGCTTGGAAACAGCACGACATCATCATGCACGTCTACATAAAATGGTGCTTCTTCGCTTGAAAGGTAAAACCCATGTTGCACATAGCCGACGCTGATTTTATCCCATACCCGGACGTGATTGACCGAACGGTACGTCCAATTGAGTTTATAAGGGAAAAAATCGCCCTCATCCAGCCATTCCCGTGGTACATATGCGTTGTATTTTAAAGGGTAATCTTCTTCCGGCTCACGAAGCTCCACCATTTCACACGCATCGACACGGACTAAATCCTCCCAACGTCCAAGGCTGAGGTGTTGTGCACTGTTGGCAATCACGTCTTGAAGCTGACGAAGCACTTCGTCGGATGCTTGTACGTGAATGAGCAATTCGACGTCGTAGAGCATTTGTGTATAAATAGGCATCGTCGTGACGTCAGACATGTCTCGATCAACGCCGAGACCATCGGCTGTCAGCGCAAATTCCTTTGTATTCGCTTTTTTAAAGAAATAATGGGTTTGATAATCGCTGATGACCGTATCGTAGCTTCCTTGAATGCTCAATTTCATTGGAATGAGCTCGGTCGCTTGCAACAACGCGTGCAGCATCCCTTTGACGGTCGCGTATGGTGGCAACGGATACGTTTCCGACACTTTAAAAGCGAACGGCTTTTTATAACAAGCCGTTTGCTGGTAAAGCTTTAATCGTAAAGCCTTCATGAAACCGGAACTCCATAATACGCTTGAACGTCATCTTTCATCGTTTTAAAAAAGGCTTCCACCGACCCAATACGCCCCTCCGTAACTTGGCTGAAGGCATCTTCATTACCAAAAATACCACTGACGTGGCCGATATGCGTGCTTTCACCGATTGCATGACTGCCAAATGTCGTTTCGGTGACATCTTTTAAGCCGCGAAGGTTCAAATCAAAGCTTTTCGTCTGCTTTTCCAAATGGACACGTCCTAAGAAGAACGGGTTTGCCACTGGGTACACGCCGCCAATGATAAACAACGGTGCCAGCGTTTCTTGGCGTCCGCGGATGTTACGATTAAGCATCTTAATAATGTCAAATAACTGGTGTAAACGCTCAACTTTCGCCTCATCCGACAACACAACATCGCCGTCCACGCCGACTTTTGCTAAATCGATCGTGACAGTATACGCATACAAGCTTTCATGCTGCTCAATATTCGCCAAGTTCGGCGTTTCACCAATGCGTTCCGCCAGACCCATGTTATTCAAGAACTCAAGGTCTGAACGATAAGGTTCAAGGGACACGGCATGAGACAGCCTTGCAACCGCCGGGCGCTTTTGCGAGACTTTACCTGTTTTTAAATAACCGAACAAATCCATTTCGACAGAGTCCTCAATCGACATGTCATCTTTAAACTGCAACGTGCCTTTCGTTTTATCAACGGTATCTAAATTCCACCCAAACCACTCGTTTCCGAGGCGAACGATATCATAACGCAAGCTTTGGCGCGATGCGAACGTATGAACATCGCCGTTTCCGCGATGGATCTTCTTTAATTCCGACACATTCGCAATTCCTTCCCCATAGTTCAACGAATTGGCTTTAAAAACAATCGTAAATGTGACCGCTTTACCCATGTGCTTCGACCCCCTGTTTTTCTCCTTTTACATTGGATGATTCATTGCCCATTAATCCTGAAATAAATGCACCGGCAACCGTTTCAAAATCGAGCCCATCCTCTTTATACGTATCGAGAAACATCGACGGCAGCTCCTCATCTGTGTTCATATACAACCGAAAAACGGTATCCATAAACGCCTGTTGGTTGCCAGCTTTGAGCGCGTTAAGCAAACGATACGCGATACTCTCAAGCTTTTTACGCCCACTGGCTCGGTATGGACCTTCGTCTCCGCCTTGCCCCCGACTCTGTACCATTGCCTCACGAACTTTAACGCCTTGGTAATACATAAACGTAATTCGCTTGTCTTGATTTCTCAACTGCTCCACTCCTTCTCTCGCTTCTTGAATACAAGCGCGTTCCCTCACAGCGTGAAAAGCACCGACCGCATGGAACGGCTCTGCAATCGCCAGCCGGACATAATCAAATAACACTTGCTTTGTGTCTTGTCCTTTCAAAGCCGTACGCACAAACTGATCTCGTAATGTTTTGTCATATAAGAGCTTAATCCCATTGCCATGGTTTCCTAAGTAGCGGGCTAAATAGACTGGCATATGGTAAGCATCGAGAAGCGTTTTTTTCGCATCGATGTTGGAATGCACTTCAATAATTTGATAAGACTTGATCAGCTTGTCTGCCTTATGCATCGATTCTTGCAAAATGGTCGCTACGGTCTCACCAAAAGAATTCCCTTCTCTTGACCGCATGGCGTAATACGTCTCATTCTCTTTTAAGATATTTGGAAAGGATTGCTGCGATAGAACCAAGCCGCCATAACGTAAAGAATCGTTGTTATATACCGTGCCGATTTTACGTGAATAAAAGGCAAGCCCGAGCGGCACTAAAAAGAGCAGAAGGCGAGCCGTGGCACTAATCGGAACAGGCGTCTTCTTATCAAATTCCCAGCTAAAGTTAACTGCTTTATCTTTTGAAAAAGCGAGTGGACCAAAAATTTTCTCTTCAAATGACTGAACACCAACGAGTTCGTCAATGAAGGAACAAGGCAGCTGTTTCTCTTTAAAGAAGTTATGTATTTCATCCATATGGGACATCTTTTTTAATGCCTTTTGCCACCGCTTAAAGTCGTCATGATGAACATTTTCATGTAAAAAGCTCTTAACCTCTTCCACATCTCCTGATTGGTACACCGCATAGAACCTTAATTCATCAAGCGCGGGCGAAACAAAATCCGTTTGAAATTGCTGCACATGGTCCTCCGTCGAGCGCGCATTAAATGTACGCTGCAAGAATGACGTTTGTCCAAAGAAAGGGCCAAGAATCACTGATTTCACATAATTGAGTGTCAATTTCTCTCTGATGAAATCGACGGACATGAGCCTCTCATATGATGTGATCGCTTCTTCAAGCAAAGGAAGGTCTTCTTCCTTTTTAATCTCTTTCATCCGCTCCATCCATTGCTTTAATTGTTGATACTCCTGAGACTCAGGAAAATACTTCTGCACTTTTTTCACTTGATCATTCATGCGTTTACGTACATCAGCTGCATACGTTTTTGCTTTTTCTGGTTTTTTCTGCAGTTGTAGGGTATACCATGAGAAGCTGTGCACATCGCGGTCGATGACATTAAAGGTGTCCAGCAAATAACGAAAAAAACGCTCAGCAATCTCTTGCAAATGATGCTCCTGCAAAAAAATACCAGTCGAGGTGACCAAAGCCTCATCTTCTGGAAACAACCGGGTAAAGCCGATTAAGCCAGCTGTCATCATCCAGTCTTCCGCCTCAATGTGAATCCCTTCCATTAATCATCCCTCCTCTCGCTCAAGTTCTAATAAGCCAAACCCTTGGGCAGAACGTTTCCCTACACCTGTTTGATAAAGGAGTTGCAAATCGTCAGGATGTCCTTGCAAGCGAACTCGCCCTTGGTAGGCAGTAAAATACAAATATTTTGCGGACGGCTCCTTTTGACGCAGCCATTGATTGGACTCTTTAATGACCATTTTCTTCATTGATCCTGCTGTGATCTCAATCGGACGCAGCGGCTCTCTTTGGAAAACTTCCCTGATCTTCAAATGTGCATAATATTGAAATTCTTTTGCATAATTCGGTTCCTCAGGAGACACCGGTTTTCCGTCTTTAGACTCGATGAGGATCGGCGAAAGTGTGCGGAATATCGCTGAAGAAGACGTTATGCTCGTCTCTTTAACCATCCGCATTTGTTTTTGAACCCAAGGATAGTTGCCCGGCTGAAACGTTTTTAATTGCTGCAAGCCATTGAATAAATGAAGCATAAATTCCATATCTGAAGAGCTAAAAGTAATCGTCAATGATGATAATTGAATCTGGTCACCTTGAAATGTAAAGTCGTGCAAAAAGACACTATAACTAAACGGTTTCATTAAATGATTTCGTTCTTCATAAAGCTCTTCAAAATAAGTCTGATCGGCTGTTCGCAAAGCCTCTTTCACAAGACTAAGCACCGTCATTCGGTAACTCAAAGGCAGTACATCCGTTTGATACGTCACGGCAAAGCGCATCATCTCACCTCCAAAACCTGATGTATTTAGTATACTTCGCGAAGTGACAGCTTCTGTCACTGGATAGAAAACTGTTGCGACTTTTTTAATTGTTCGTATTGCTGGCGATACTCTTCTGCGAGCTCATCCCTCACATCAACTGGCTCCAACAGCTCTGCTTTCAAGCCAAATTGTCGTACCCAACGTAAAAATTCCAGCTTACTTTTAACAGTTGCACGCAAAAGCACCGAACCATCTTCACATGTGGTGACTTCAGTATCGACGTAAAAGGTTAACTCTTGGATATATCGTGCTGTTTGTGAATTAAAACGTACAACAAAGTGCGTTTCTTCCTCATCCCCATTAAAAATGCCCCAGCTTTTTTCAAGATAAGACTCAATGGAAAAATGAGGATTCATCGTAAACGTCTCGTCCGTCAAGTGGACGTGCTTAAAACGATCTAATCGAAACGTCCGCATCTCCTGCTTGTTCTCGCAAAATGCGACTAAATATAAATGTCCAAGCCGCGGAACAATGTAGTATGGATGTATCAGCCTTTCTGATATTTGGTCGCGAGTAATGCCGTAATACCTTACATCAAGTATTTTATTTCCCGTCATTCCACGAATAATGAGCGGCATTAAACTCCCCTCGTGGCGGTCTTTACCCGCTTCTTGGAAACGAATCCTCTCCCCGAGACCTTGCGACAAGCTTTCCACCTGATCTTGAGCAGTTCCCTTCGTATACATCTTCATTTTCTCTAAACCAGATTGATAGATATCATACGCAGCGTCATCTGTCACATGCCCTTGCAAGAGACGCGGGTAAATCGTCAAGGCGAGCCACTCTTCAGCCGAAAGGAACCTTTGACTGGGCACAGGCGATTGAACGAGGGAATAACCAAGCTTTGGATCAGACACAATTTGATAACCGACATCGTCCAGCAAGTTGATATCACGTATGACTGTCCGCGATGACACTTGAAAATACTCGGAGAGCTCATGATTCGTCATAAATTCGCGTTCAGTTAACAGCCGTTGAATCGTGAGAATTCTTTCTAATTGCTTAAATGTACGATTTTGCCCCATAGCAACTCATCTCCAATAATAGAAAAATCACCCACCGATCCAAGTATACAATCGTTTGAGGACTTTAGGAACAGATTTTAACCAAATCATTTACTATTTCATATAATGACGACGCTCTTTTTGTGCCTATGGACTCAGCATCAGACGTTATTCATGTATGAGCAATGAATGTTTTCGTGTAAAAAGAACCACCGCTGGATGAATTATGCTAAACTGATTGTTGAACAATTTGCCAGTAGAGATGTATTGAAATAACACTATTGGAAGTAGACGGATATAGAAGTGCTCTAAACTGCTTGTAAAGGGCATTGCCGAAGAAATTGATAGCTTTTTCACACTAGCTAAAGGGGGAGCGTACGACTGTTAAGTCTCTACTTCCAATCGTAGTATTTATTTATCTGAACTATGCGGGCTATAAAGTAAGACTAAATTTGCTATATTTTATCTGAACGACGTGGGTTTTTGTAAAAAAAGCTCCGTACCGATGTTACTCGATTTCAGTACGGAGCTTTTTCTATTCAGCTATCATTTCTAAGATGATTACGACGGCTTCCGCACGGGTAGCCGTTTTTTGTGGTTTAAATGTGTCGTCTGGGTAACCTGTAACAACCTTGTGAGCGGCTGCTGTTGCGACAGCGGATTGTGCCCACGACGAAATCTCGTTTCGATCAGAAAAAGACAAGGCGATTTCCATCGGTTCCAGCCTTAATCCTCGTACAAGCATCACTGCCATCTGTTCTCGGGTGATCGGCTCATCCGGCGCGAAGGTCTGCCCGTCCTTTCCTGTAATAAATCCTGCCCGGTCGGCAACGGCGATCGCTTTTTCCGCCCAATGCCCTTGGACGTCTTTGAATTCACTTGGCCCGACACGCTTATCTTCCATACCTAATGCTTTCACGATTGTCGAAATAAACTCAGCTCGTGTCATCGGTCGATCCGGGTGAAAGCGATCGTCTAAATAGCCGCTGATCGCTTGTTGTCTCACGAGCGCCTTGATGTCTGCTTCTGCCCAGTGGCCGTCGATGTCGGTGAAATGAACTGGTGGGTTATGGACGGCTGTAACTGTGCTCGGTTGTTCGATTTCCGTCGTGATGGACGTCAATGCGTCCTCATTTTCGACACGCGCTTGGATGAGTCGTGCTTCTTTCTTATCTTCTTCGATAAGTGCGTAAACGTCTTTTACCGACTCAACGTTTTGAAATGACAATGTTACGGTCATACCCGCCACATGATCTCCTTCGATCCGAACGGAAGAAGACAGCCGCTGTCCATTATTAGTCAGCTCACTTAATACTTGCTCGGTTTCTTCATCAATTCCTTCCGTCACCATCCACGTCATTCCTTCGTCGGAGGGCTCTTCCTTTAGTATTTCAACAGGAATGGACAGTGTGGCTTCTTCCATTCGGACACGGACACCGATTGCTTGCTCGACAAAGGTTTTTACAGCCCGATCTGTCAAGTGAAAAAGAGTGTCATCGGCAGACGCTTCATTGGTTTGCACAAGATCAAGCGTGATCGTATCTACGCTTTGACCGTCTGCTTGATCTATCGCTTCTTCAATTAGATCATAATGAACAGTCACTTGATCTTGAATACGTCCAGCTTTATTTTCACGAACGACGTCAAAGGCAATACGTTCATCATCCTCTTCCCCTGCGTATATATAAGCCATGCTCGTATGTTTGCTTTCCTCGGTAGACTGATGATCTTCAGCTTCATCCCGATCACGCTCTCTATCCTTGTCACCTTCAGAAGCATCATCATGATCATTCGGCGCCTCCTCACGAATGACGGTCACGACATACGTAGTTCGCTCACCGTTCGGGGCTGTGACGATGATGGGGATGGTGTTTTCTCCAACAAGCACTTTCGTCGTATGCTCGTCTTCCGTCCTGCCGCCAATGCTTACTGTTGCCTCAGACTCAAACGCCTCAGCAATGATAGTGATTTCGTTTTCTTTATGATCAAGGCCGACGGTATAGTGCTTCGTCCCTGGATCAAAACTGGGCGCAAGGGTTCCTTTATTGGTCTGAAGTGTTGCTAAATTCGCGTTATTCGACAGCTCTCTTGTAACTTGAATGGTATATGTTTTGACCGTCCCATCCTGTGCCGTCACAACGATTGCGATGTCATTTTCTCCAACGTTCAAGCGGACCTCTTTTTCGGACGTTTCCTCACCATTAATGGCAATAGATCCCGCCTTGTCTTCTAACTCAGCCACCACTGTGACATCTTCGACATCGTGATTCACCCTTACTTGATATGCATCGATCGCCGGTGAAAACGAGGGTGTCAGCTCGCTTTCGCTCACGGTCAAATCAACCAGATTGGCATTACTGGACGGAAGAACCGACACAGCATGCGACGGAAAGCTTTCCATTCCACATACTAATTGTGTCACCGTATATCCGCTCCCAAACGGCACGTTTACAAAAACAAAATCACCTTTGGCATCAACGGTCGCTGTGGCAATGTCATCACCGGCTGCATCATATAAAGTGAGCTCTGCATTTTCCTCAGCACCTCGAACTGTAATGCTCTGTTCTGCACCGAAGCTGCCTTCAACATCGACCCTCACAGGGAGAACATGAACTTCGCGTGTGAGGCTTGCCTCATGACCGGCCTTGTCTGACACCTTATAGGTAATGTCATACGTGCCGATCACCTCTTCATCGACAGGGTTATCGACGAATATGTCATCCGTCACATCTCCGTCTAAAAGATCAAAGGCGGTCGCCCCTTCATCGGTATAGCTTTCTCCTCGTTCAATTTGAACCAACGGTGGACCGTTCAATGTCATGACAGGTGGTTCCGTATCAATCGTGTACACTTCCGTTAATACATCAGACTTGTTTCCCGCGGCATCGACTTGCATCGCTTTTAACGTTGTCGTAGTCGAGAACGTTATTGGGTCTGTATAAACCGTACTTAAAGGCGATGGTTCGGTTTCGTCTAACGTATAATAAATGGACGCTTCTGATTCCCCGCTCAGCGCAACAGTCTGTTCGCTCGAGTATACGCCCCCGGAAATGTTGACCGTAGGCTCTAAAGCGACGAGATCAAGTGAATCATCCGCTTCAATCGCCGCTAATTTTGGATAACGCCCGCCAAACCATTGCCATACGGTACTGTCCCAATCTGCCTCATCATAAGCTTGCCGCGCTATCATCTCCGGTGTGCTTTTTCCTATACCTCCTGCGCTCTCCGTGACTCCGGTAGTGTCTGTATTCCAAAACGAATGAATGACGTCACCCTCATTAATGGCGACTAAACCACCTGCCTCTTCGTGCGTGCTTACGACATCAATATGTCCAATGGCATACGATTCCACAATCGTTCCGTGATTTTCTGAAACGAGGCCACCCAGATGATAAGCCCCTTCAACATCTCCTGTCGCATATGATTGTTCCACCGTTCCAGAGTTGATGATACCAACTAAACCACCACTGGCCGCGCTGTTCACCATATCGCCAAGGGCATACGATTGAATAATGTCACCTGCCTCGTCTCTCGTTCCTAAAATACCAACAAGACCGCCTGCCTCAAAGGCATTCTCAACATGTCCTGTTGCATATGAAGCAACGATTGATCCTGCTTTCGCGTAACCCACCAGACCGCCAACACCATGATTATTAGAAGATTTTGGCCGGATGTACACGTCTGCTGAAGAGTCTTCGATCGTTCCTTGATTCACACCAACAAGACCACCAATCCTCGCCTCTCCACCTTCGATTTTTCCGGTGACGGATGCATTATAAATCGTCCCATGATTTTCTCCTGTCAACCCGCCGATGTGACTACTCGAACAGCCTTGGATGTCTATGTTTTCCATTCTTATGTTTTGCAAAGTCCCCTCAGACGTCGCAAACAAGCCAATGAAGGGACGCATACAAGACATCGGATCATTATTTGGCACATGAATGACCATATTTCGAATCATATGTCCCTTGCCATCAAAATGACCGCTGAATCGCTTCGGTTCTGCCATAGGATCATTTAGGTCTGAACCGATGGGACGCCAATGCGTATAGCTGCTTAAATCGATATCGTCGCTAAGCTCAAAATAAACGTTTGGGTCTTCAGTATACGCTCTGACTTGATCCAATTGCTCAGCGGTGTCGATCATGTACGGCTCATCAATTGTTCCGGACCCTCCGGCAAATGGCGAGCTCGCCTCAGCATGTAAACTAAATAAAGATAAGAATATCGCCAGCCCAACAATTGCATAACGAGCTAATGCATTCACTTGATACTTCATAACCCTCTCCTCTCGAATCATCTTCACAAACACCCTTACACATTGGACAGAAGTGCTGTCATTATAAACGAACAAAAGAACGCTGTTATTAAGAACGAGAAAATTGTGACTTAAAGCAACGATTTTATGACTTTCATATGACGATCAATAGGACTTTTGTCACCGACTGATTCAAGTGACCGAAGATTGTTTAAACAATAGGCATCCTTCATTAAGATAACGAGGGACAGGGATTTTATGGTATGATAGATGAAACAACGTTAGAAACAGTAACAATTTGTTTAAATTTGCAGCGAATCGGTTTTTCGGGTGAAACGCTAAAAGTCATGGCGCTCTAAGAACACAGACCAGATTAGAATAATTTTAAATACACGACTGAAGGTTCACTGCAAAATGAAAAGAATTGTTTCAACGCCCATCTCCGCTGAACCTTAGAGCGAGAAGGGATTTCGCCGGGTGGATTTAGAGGGTTTTATCTGAACGTAGTGGGTTATAAAGTGCCATACAGCACAAGTTTTTTAAACTCTGTGATTGGGTTTTATCTGAACGTAGTGGGTTATAAAGTTGAGTTGGGGTGTGTCGAAGGAAATCTTGACAGTCGGTTTTATCTGAACGTAGTGGGTTATAAAGTCTGTTGGATTTAACTTAGCTAACCTCATTGCTTGTTTGTTTTATCTGAACGTAGTGGGTTATAAAGTAATGGTGAGCCTGTTTATACAGTCGAAAGCGATAGGCGTTTTATCTGAACGTAGTGGGTTATAAAGATTTTTTAGGTGTGACGTCTTCAGCCTTAGGCAAACTGTGTTTTATCTGAACGTAGTGGGTTATAAAGCCATCTCAATGATCCAGGCACCTTGCAACGACTCAGTTTTATCTGAACGTAGTGGGTTATAAAGTGATATTCGCAATCTTGCAAATGTTGAATCTGGTGGTTTTATCTGAACGTAGTGGGTTATAAAGCTAATTGCTGCAAATAAGCAAAACGTTGCATTTTTTGTTTTATCTGAACGTAGTGGGTTATAAAGAGTGCCCCTTGTACTACTATGTGCTGCGCCATTACGTTTTATCTGAACGTAGTGGGTTATAAAGCAATCATTAAGAGATTTTATTGAATCTAAGAAAGTGTTTTATCTGAACGTAGTGGGTTATAAAGAGAAAAATGCGAAGCAAAGGGATTTTGAGAAAGATGTTTTATCTGAACGTAGTGGGTTATAAAGTTGTATACGATATGTATAAGTTTATAGCAGATCGCGTTTTATCTGAACGTAGTGGGTTATAAAGCAATAACTCTTATGCGTCAACTAGCATTATCAACTGTTTTATCTGAACGTAGTGGGTTATAAAGAACTGTGCTCGCCATTCTTTGATCGATTGGCTTATCGTTTTATCTGAACGTAGTGGGTTATAAAGTGAGGGGGGTGTTTCGTATGGCCAAGCCGTCGAAGAAGTTTTATCTGAACGTAGTGGGTTATAAAGTTTAAAGACGAACCTAAGCGGAGTCATCGCGCAAAGGTGTTTTATCTGAACGTAGTGGGTTATAAATGAAAGTAGTACGCTATAAAAACGCATCGCTAAAAGTGAGGCACGAGCCTCACTTTTTCATATTCCATGGTTATTCTTGTTCTCACTTTGAAAATGCCATTCTGTTACAAATCATCAATTTTTTTTGATGATTTAGGTAGTGGCTTAACGTACGCTTACGAAGATGTTGACAAATAAAAATATTTTCTCTCAAAAAGCCCTCATCCTTGCTCTCCTCAACGCACGACAAACAGAGAAAGAGAAGGGGAACGCCCTCCCCTTCTCACACATGTCTCACTTTTTATGAACATCGATTAATCCGAATTTTCCAGCGAGTTTCTCTAACATATCTTCGGTCATTTTCGCTAAATGATAATCCGTTTTAAATCCCCATTCTTCAATGGCGCAAGATGGATCAATGGCATTTGGCCAGCTTTCGGCAATTTGCTGCTTGATGGGATCAACGTCATAGCTTAATTCAAACTGAGGTATATGTTTTTGATCTCAGCCGCAAAGCTTTCAGGTGCTGCACTCATTCCGGTAATATTAAAGGCGTTTCGATGCGCTAAATATTGAGGATCAGCTTCCATTAACGTAATAATCGCTTGGATCGCATCGGGCATATACATCATGTCCATATACGTCCCTTCGGCAATACTGGAAGCATATTTTCCATGCTTAATCGCTTCATAATATATTTCTACTGCGTAATCCGTCGTTCCCCCGCCAGGTGGTGTTTCATATGAAATTAACCCTGGAAAACGTAATCCTCTTGTATCGACACCAAATTTATGAAAATAGTAATCACAAAGGAGTTCACCTGATACTTTGTTCACTCCATACATCGTCATTGGACGTTGGATTGTATCTTGAGGTGTTTGTTCTTTTGGCGTTGCAGGACCGAATGCACCGATTGAGCTAGGGGTAAAAAATTGAACATTCAGCTCTCGTGACACTTCTAATGCATTGACCAGTCCACCCATGTTCAAATTCCACGCAAGCATAGGCTTTTGTTCTGCGGTGGCAGATAGCAAAGCGGCTAAATGGATTAATGTATCTGCCTCGTACTTTTTGACGATGTCGTACATTGCTTTTGCATCTGTCACATCTAATAGTTCAAACGGTCCTGACTGAACGACTGGACTATCATTTTGCGAATATCAGATGCGATTACATTATTGATTCCATAAATTTCTCTCAGTTTGATGACGAGTTCTGAGCCAATTTGGCCTAATGCGCCTGTCACTAAAATTTTCTTCATGATCATTCCCCCAATATGAAGAATGAAGTTCCCGTTGAATTTAAATAACGCCTAATTCTTTACCGACCTTTTCATAAATACGAATCGTTTCATCAAGCATTTCTTTCGTGTGGGCAGCCGTTGGCATATTACGTACACGCCCCGTACCTCTCGGAACCGTTGGAAATACAATCGATTTCGCATAAACGCCTTCTTCATTTAAGCGCTTGCTAAAG
Organism: Litoribacterium kuwaitense; assembly: GCF_011058155.1. Classification (NCBI taxonomy): domain Bacteria; kingdom Bacillati; phylum Bacillota; class Bacilli; order Caryophanales; family Bacillaceae; genus Litoribacterium; species Litoribacterium kuwaitense. The sequence continues at coordinate 54,112 of NZ_JAALFC010000007.1, forward strand.
GTCTGTGTTTGGACTTCATCGCCTATGATGCACGGAGTAATCGGCGTTTCACTTTCGCCAATGTTGTATCCGAGTTCTTTTAAACCTTTCTTTAAATACTCGCTATTCTCCCAAAGCTGTTCTTGAAGCACTGTGCTGTTCATTAAAATATCAAGCGCTGTCATGGACGCGGCTATATCTGCTGGAGATAATGACGTAGAAAATAAAAATGGCCTGCTTCTCACTTTCAACCAATCGATTAAACTTTGTTTTCCCGCAACATAGCCACCGACGACACCGATCGCTTTTGAAAGCGTACCCATTTGGAAGTCTACTTTATCTGATAAGCCAAAATGCTTCACAGTTCCTGCGCCTTTACCAAGAACACCAGATCCATGGGCATCATCAACATAGGTAATCAAATCAAACTCTTCTGCAATTTCTACAATTTCTGGAAGTTTTGCTACGTCACCATCCATTGAAAAAACGCCGTCCGTAATCACCATGACTTTATTGTATAAACCTGATTCTACGGCTTCCTGAGCTTTTTGACGTAAATCTTCCATGTCCGAGTGGTTGTAACGAATGATTTTAGCTTTTGACAGGCGACAGCCATCAATGATTGACGCATGGTTTAACTCATCTGATAAAATGGCATCATTTTTGTCCATAACTGCTGAGATGGCAGCCATGTTGCAATTAAAGCCTGATTGGTAAGCAATCGCCGCTTCGGTATGCTTAAATGCGGCCAGCTTTTCTTCGAGCTTTTCATGAACCTCAAGCGTGCCGTTAATGGTTCTTACGGCTCCTGCACCAACGCCGTATTGCTCGACAGCTTCAATGGCGGCTTCTTTCAACCGCTCATCTGTCGCAAGGCCTAAATAGTTGTTAGATGATAAATTAATCAGCTCTCTCCCGCCGATCTTGACCATTGGACCATTAGGACCTTCCAGAGGGTCAATCACATTATAAAGCCCTTTCATTTTTAAATCATCTAAATTTTCCGCGAGAAAATGATCCAATTTCTTACTCGACATACAATCTTCTCCTTATTTAGTTAATATATTGTTTAACCTATTGCACATTAGATCGTACGCGCTCCAAAAAATGAAAGCCCTTACTTTTTAAGAATGCTGAAAACTCTATTGTTTCATGCCTTTTGTTTCTAAGCAACTACGATACACGTCAGCTTTTTTGAACTACTTGTTGATTATTATACACAAAATGATGCTTGTCAAATGCTGATAAGCCATTACATTTTCGTATAAGCTGCTCGACGCAGTGACTGTTGCAACGATTCTATTTTTGTCTTACTTTTTTTTCAAGTGACTCATCACTCATCCGTTGCATACCTTCCATCGTTATTCCCTCATAGTTCCAATTATACTGCAAAATCTACAATTTTTCCTTATCCATAGACATCTTTCAACAATCACCATTTATTTCTACCATTTTTATCTGTTGCTCTCTCATAAGATCGGCTACAATGAGAAACGATAAAGGAATTGATGTTTCATTTTTCGAACGATTCTGTACACCTTACGAGTTTATACATTGTGGAGGGATTTTTTGATACAGCGAGGCTCCTTGTCGTTTATTGTTGTTTTAGGGTTTATGTTATTTGCGCTCTTTTTTGGCGCGGGCAATTTAATATTTCCGCCTTTGCTCGGTCAGCTGGCTGGCGAGGCTGTATGGTCTGCCAATGCTGGGTTTCTTACCACCGGAGTGGGTCTGCCTTTGCTTGGCGTGATTGCCCTTGGTATTTCGGGGAAATCAGATGTTTTAGCTTTAACTGAACGTGTGCACCCATGGTTTGCACTTGCCTTTACGACGGTGCTCTATTTAGCCATTGGACCATTGTTTGCCATGCCACGTACTGGAAATACATCTTATGAAATTGCGATTCATCCTTTTATCGGGGATGCCTTTGGTCCTTGGCCATTGCTTTTATTTTCCATTGCTTATTTTTCAATCACATGCTTTTTAGCTCTGAATCCAAAACGTCTGGTTGATTGGGTAGGGCGTTTGCTATCGCCGCTGTTACTCATTTTTATTGCTGTGCTTGTTACTGTCGTTTTGATGTCTAGCACAGGTCAGCCTCAAGCGCCTGCTGACTCCTATGCGACTATGCCTTTTTTCCGTGGATTTCAAGAAGGCTATTTAACATTAGATGCATTGGCAGCGTTTGTGTTTGGCATTATTGTTGTTCAAGCGATACGTCAGCGTGGTTTTACGACAAAATCGAGTATTTTAAAAGCATCACTTATCGCAGCATCACTAGCGGCGATCATGCTAGCTCTCGTCTATTCATCGCTTTCTTTGATCGGAGCAACGAGTATGGAAATGATCGGTCCAATGGAAAATGGTGGTCGTATCTTAGTCGCCTTATCTCAGTCTTATTTAGGGGTGCTTGGGAGTATTTTGCTTGGGCTCGTCGTCACATTTGCTTGTATGACAACGAGCATCGGCTTGACATCCGCTTGTTCCATCTATTTTCATAAACTCTTTCCCGCATTGCCGTATCGCACAATCGCTGTATCGTTATCTATATTCAGTGCTGTTTTTGCCAACATTGGCTTAACACAGCTGATTGCTATTTCGGTACCTGTATTGCAGACAATTTACCCTTTGGCCATCGTCATGATCGTCTTGACCTTCGTGCACGCCGCCGTACCGCTTCGTCCTGAAGTTTACCAAGGCGCCATGTTTTTTACTTTCCTGATCAGTTTATTCGATGGCTTAAAAGCTGCGGGGGTTCCCATTGCGGAAGTTCAGTCGTTTTTTAATTCGATTCTTCCTTTATATAGTGCAGGGATGGGCTGGATCCTTCCAGCAATCATTGGGGGCATTTTAGGTACTTTCGCCGCGTTTACTCGTAAGCCTCAGACCCATGCTGAGCGATAAGGTACTAGTGCATGATGTATCTTCGTCCTAGTCATACTTCGCTTACGACCATACATTTGCCGAATCCTTGCCAAGCGTTCTGCTAACTAGGTGAAGAAAATGATGAGGTGAATGGGTATATTGTTGGAAGAAATTTTTCTGCACCACGAGTCTGGCTCTCTTTACAGCCGGACTTTTGTTTATTTGCGGCGTCGAATGGTATGCTAGAGAAGCGATGATGCGCTCGGTGGATGAAAAAAGTGACATTCACTTGCGAATGTTACAATATGCTCTACATTCGTGTTCTGACAGAAATTAATTTGACATAGAAAAATAGGTGAAAGAAGCGATGCGTTCGATTTGGAAAGTTTATCAAACTGACTGGAAGAATATTTTCAAGGTGCCAACAGGGACCTTTCTCATTATTGCCCTCATGATTCTGCCTTGTTTCTATGCCTGGGTGAACATCGCCTCCAATTGGACCCGTATGCAAATACAGAAAATATCCAAGTCGCGATTACGAGCGAAGACCAAGGAACTGAGATCGCTGGAGAAACAGTGAATATTGGCGACGAATTAGTCGAAACCCTTAAAGACAATCAAGAGCTCGGCTGGGTCTTCGTCAGCAAGGAGGAAGCTCGCCACGGCGTCGAGAGGGGCACATATTACGGCAGCCTGTTCATCCCTGCAAACTTTTCCGAAAAAATCACTGGTATTGTCGATGGTGAGCTTGAACGCCCACAGGTTGAGTATACGGTGAATGAAAAGATCAATGCCATTACTCCAAAAATTACGAACTCAGGTGTCACCGCCATTACACAGCAAATCAATGAAAACTTTACCGAAGCAGTCAGCGAAACAGTGCTTTCGCGCTTAAAGGAACTCGGTATTGAGCTTGAAAATCAGCTGCCGACCATTCGCAAAATTGAGCAAGGTATTTTCACACTGGAAGACAAGCTGCCGGAAATAAACGAGGCGAGCCAATCGATTCTCACACTCGAGGAAAAGCTACCGACTTTCCACGAAAAGGCGCTAAAAGTTGTCGAGCTTGAAGAGCGCCTGCCTGAAGTGAATCAAGCGGCAGATAGCTTGCTGAAAATACAAGAACACTGGCCGACCGTAATGGAAGTGGCCGACTGGGTCCCAAAAATTCAAGACAATTTGCCGTTGCTGGAAGACGGTGCAGTACGCCTCACTGAAATTGACCAGCAGCTGACATCTGCTTCAGACGTGCTTGCCACAGCGCTTGATCGCTCTGACCAAGCTTTAGACGTCATTGGGACAGCTCTTGACATACTGCCGCAAGTGCAAGACCTGGCCGTCAGCGGCGAAAAGCTTACCGAGGAGTTTACCAATTTTATCGATACGAGTGAAGAAGCACTCCAATCCATTTCACCGACGATTAAGCAAAACTTATCGCTCGTTGAATCGATTGCCTCTAGCGCCGCTGATATTAGCGACCGGCTACAAAGTGTCGATCGGTCGATTTTGCCAACCGCAAAGGAGCTGCGGACGTTAGAGGATCGCTTAAACACCGCAGAGCGGATCGTTGCTACAACCGACGCCATACTTACCCGTATTAACGACTTCCTGCCTGTACCTCTGCTAAATCCAGTGCTTGAACGACTCGATTCATTGCAGACGAAAATTGGGCGCCTCTCCTCTTTGTCGGGTGGAGTCGCTAAGGTGATTGAGTCTGGGAAAGTCCCGTCAAACGATCAGCTCAAGTCGTTTGAAGATACGGCAGACCACATTTCCAATGAGATCGACGCTATTCTCGGTAGTTACGATAGTGACATCGTTCCAGCGGTCGAAGATGGGTTAGATAGACTGCGAAATGTGTCCGGCACTGCTGAGGAGCGGTTACAAGACGCGCAACAAAGGCTCCCTGACGTTGAACAGCTCCTTTTAGACACGAAAGACAGCTTAGAAACAGGTCAGGATTATTTAAAGGAATTTCAAACAGAGCTGCCTGAACTACAATCCAAGGTGAACGACCTATCGACTGAACTCAACACCCATATGGATGATATTAAAGACATCGTTCAAAGAAGTGCCGATTTTGTAGACAATGACTTACCGCAAATTGAAGATAAACTGAATCAAGCCGTCGCTTTCGTCGAGAATGATTTACCGCGTCTTGAAGATGATTTACGTCGACTGTCTGATTTAATTGAAACGAAATGGCCTGAGTTAGAAGATCGTGTTAAGGAAGCCGCAGACGTCGTTCGGAACGATTTGCCGCGTTTGGAAGAGGGCATTACCCTTGCAGCTGATAAGCTGAGGGAGCTTGAAGATCAAAGTGGTGTGCTCGATGATTTAAATGAAATCATTCGCGGCGATATTGAAGAGGAAAGTGCATTTCTCGCCAGCCCTGTAGAAGTGAACGAGCAACGTCTGTACCCGATTCCCAACTACGGCTCGGCGATGGCACCGTTCTACATTGCTTTAACGCTCTGGGTCGGCGGTACATTGCTCATTTCACTTCTGAGAGCGGACCCTGAAGAACCTGAGGAAGGTACGTTTAAGCCATACCACCTTTTCCTCGGACGGTTAGGAACCTTTGTCACGATTGGTGTCGGGCAGGCATTGTTTGTCACCCTTGGGCATCTGTACCTCTTAGATGCTTACGTTGCAGAACCGTTCTGGTTTGTCCTGTTTGCCGTTTTAACGAGCATTACATTTGTCACGATGACGTATACATTGCTGTCGGTGTTTGGAAATATCGGAAAAGGCTTAGCGATTATTATGCTCGTCTTCCAGTTTACGAGCTCAGGCGGGACCTTTCCAGTCAGCATGTCCTCTCCATTCTTCCAGGCACTTAATCCGTTTGTCCCTTTCACTTACGCGATTAGCCTCTTCCGCGAGAGCGTCGGTGGAATCTTGTGGGAGACAGTGTATCGAGATATTGCGATGCTCCTTGTTTTCATCGTATTAAGTCTGATTTTGGCACTCTTGCTTAAGAAACCTTTGAGCGGTATCACGCAAAAATCAGCGCGTGAAGCAAAGAAAACGAAAGTGATCAATTAAATTTAAAGTGTAGGCAAATTCTTATTTGTCTACACTTTTTTTAGAGAAATTCTATACATTTGTCAGACAAACGCAAAAGGCGAGTGAAACCTTTCCTCATCGAAGCTCAGACAGCGGACGCCTGCTGTGACACGCAAGTAAAAACCCTCACCAGCTGAACAGAGTGATATTGCCCAAAGACTTCCAAAAACTGATACACTAGAGGAAATTGATTAAAGGAGATGCTCAATGCTAACAGAAACCTTCCAACTAGATCCCGATCAGCCTTCAATCACACTCACCTCCTACATTCTGGAGCAATCAAAAGAAATTACAGCAAGCGAAAGTCGTCCCGCTGTCTTAATTTGCCCAGGCGGAGGCTATTTGTACACGTCAGACCGTGAAGCGGAGCCTTTGGCATTGCGCTTTGCGGCCGCTGGCTTTCATGCCTTTGTCCTACGCTATCATACTGGCTCAACGGGCGGCTCCGTTCACCCTCAACCACTCCTTGATGCCGCTGCCTCGATGAAACTCATACGTGAACGCGCTGACGAGTGGCATATTGATCCGGACCGCATCGCGGTTTGTGGCTTTTCTGCTGGTGGACATCTCGCAGCAACACTCGGTGTTCATTGGCAGGACGAGCTTCTCAGTACCCATTTTGACACGGATGCAGCTGTCTTTAAGCCCAATGCTTTAATTCTTGGCTATCCTGTCATTAACTTCCTTTATATGAAAAAGAAAATGACCGAAGAGGTGACCGACCCGCAGATGATGAAAGTGATGCAAGATTGCAGCACAGCGCTGATCGGAACCGATGATCCGAGTGATGAAGAGCTGGAGGCGCATAATCCAGCCCGCTTTGTTACCGATCAGACACCGCCAGCCTTTTTATGGCATACGTCTGAGGACACCCTTGTTTTTGCAGAAAACTCATTACAAATGGCGACCGCTCTAGCTGAAAAAGGCGTGCCGTATGAATTGCATGTATTTGAAAATGGTCCACACGGTCTGTCTCTTGCAACCGACCAAACGGCACGTGAAGCTCATCATATTAATACGTCTGTTGAACCGTGGTTTAATATGGCTATGACGTGGCTGCGTAAGCATTTAGCGTAGATCCACAAATCTCAGAATTCATAGGTTGGCTTCTATTCCTCCTTCCCCGACATACTCTATAGAGAGGTCGTACTCCGTGAGAGGAGGGGTGTCATGCCTGAGCTTCTTGTCACCATCGCTTGGATCATTATCGGTGCCTATGCAATATACCGTGTCGTCACTTTAGCAAATCGTACGGCGAAGCAATGGTTTCCAATCGCGTTTTATCTTGCCATTTTTGTCATTGCCTTGTCGTACGTGTGGCCCATCGTGAACAGTTAGATGAATTCAATAAAAAACCGTACCAAAAAAGCTGGCACGGTTTTTTAGCCTTCTTGCAGAGCAATGCTCGTTAGAAAAAGAGAGTGAAGAACTGCCTTAATCAAGTCGGCTGACAATGTTTTGGACGGTAGGGCACTTAAGAGGATAGCCTTGTCATACAAAAACAGACACATTAAGAGCCCACTGCACCTACTTAAAAATATCAAACCAGCCTTTTTTCTTAAAACGCCACAGCATCACTAGGACGATGACCACCATGACTGCTAAAGTCACAAAGTAGCCATAGTTGGTTTGTAATTCTGGCATATTGGCAAAGTTCATCCCATACACTCCGGCAATAAAAGTAAGCGGAATAAAGATCGTCGATACGATCGTCAGCGTCATCATAATTTGGTTCATACGGTTGGAGCTAATCGTCTGGTAGCTGTCGCGCATGTCCGACGTCATCTCACGGCTGGCATCGAGCAGCTCAGTCAATTTTAAGAGATGATCATGAATGTCGCGAAAATACGCTTTATGTAAATGAACGTGAGACAAACGTTCTAAATGAAGCATCCGATACAATAAATCCCGCATCGGTACAATCGTACGCCGCAGATGAAGGAGCTGATTGCGAATGTCAAACACTTCATCGATCAACGACCCGTAGGACATGTCATTAACGCTGTCTTCAATCTGGTCGAGGCGGTCTTCCATCCAGTACAAAATCGGAAAATAAGCATCGACAAGCTGGTCAACGATGCGATAAAACAGCATAGCGCTGCCTCCGCCTTTAAGGCTTCCTCCACCTTTGACCTGATCCCACAAACGATCGAGTACAGGCGAAGGATGGGCATGAACCGTAACGACAAAATGCTTTCCAACAAAGACATCGACTTCCTCGGCTGCCTTCGTTTTTTTATTCAGCGCGTGAAGGACGAAAAAATTGTAGTCGTCGTATGCATCAAGCTTTGGTCGCTGGAGATCGTTAAAGCAGTCTTCGATGGCAAGGGAGTGAAACTTAAACACACCTGCCATTAAAGCGGCTTCATCTGTACCGGGCGCCTCCATATCGACCCAATACCATTCGATATCGTCAGCCAACAAACGTTCGATCTCTACGTCGGTGAGCATCTGTCTCTTTTTTGTCATCGCCATCGTTTTCATCAGGCGCTCTCCTTCCGTTTTGTCTCCTGTTGTCACTTTGGCACGCTTGATCAAACGATAACGGTACCCTTTTGTATACGATTCCCATGAAGCAAGGAGAAAACTCCTGACTTAGAATTTTGACCACTGCTGTTGCCGTTTAGAGATCGATCCAGAAGCGGTGGATAATTACGCCCTCTTCTGTTTGTTCATCAGCGCTTCTGCGCCCGCCATTTTGTAAAATAGTGCGCTCAGACGCTACATTGTCAAAGTCACACGTAATGAGCACTTTTTTTAATCCTAAATTTTTTGCTTTTTCTAACGTAAGCGCCAGCATCGTTGTCGCATACCCTTTTCCTCTCGCGGAAGGGCGCAACCCAAAGCCGATGTGCCCACCGACACGTTCCAGATAAGGTGTCAGCTCATGACGAATGTTAACCGCGCCAAGCACTTGCTTCTCATCGTCAATCAGCCAATACGTTGACTGTGGCACGTGACCTTCAGGGAGCCCGCACCCTTTGGCTTGATCGTTCAGTTTCTTGACATAGTTTTGAAAATTGACTGGCTTTTCTTTTATAACCGAGGGAATCATTGGACGGCCACTATTTTCCCAATCGTAATAAAACTCGAGATACGCTTTTTCGAATGACACATCTGGTTGAATAAGCCTTACTTTTGTCAACATCATCAGCCCCTTTGCTTTCTCATATTGTAGACCCCTGTGAAGCAGCAGACAAGAGATATTCGCTTTTAATTAAGCGCACCCAAAAAGCCAGCATTCCCTGTACAACGGAATGCTGGGTGGATGTCTTTATTGGGCTGGCTCCGTTGCTTCCTCTTCTGCTGGTACTTCGCCTTCAGAGGTCGTTTCATCGTCTTCCGGTACAGCAAAGTCTTCCACCTGACCGAATTCGCCTTCTACGGTGACATTTGTTAACTCAGTCACGCTGAGTACATTTTCTGCAGTATCGATTGCTTTGACACGCACCGTGTCTCCTTCTTGAATAAAGACAGCTTCGGGTACTTTGCTGACGTCAACTTCTATGACTCTCTGTTCGCCGCGAATCAACATTTGCTTCAATGTATTGTTAAATGTTTGACTCATCCGGTACACTTCACCTTCAATCGTTTCCTCTTCCAGTACATCACTCGGCAAATAGTCATCCTGCCCGAGCTCCTGAGCGAGCATCTGTCGATAGCGATTAAAAGCTTCTTTTCTTGATTTTCCGCTCGCAATTTTTCCACTCTCTGCATGAACGAGCGCAATCTCACGCATTAAGCCATTTCCGTCGACAACGGGAACGACCCACGTGTAATTGTCATAGACAGAATACAGCACTGGCTGCTGCCCAATCCATTGCTCTCTTTGGAAAGACTTGTTGACGACTTCCTGTGCACCACGGGCATTGAGCAAGCCAGCCGACCCTGTGTAATAAACAAATTCGCCCGTGCTTGTATTCACCATCGAAAAACCAACCATCGTATTTGAGTCTTGGTTCGGGCGCATATGGTCAATCATCCAGTACAATTCGCCGTCGCTGCCGAGCACACCGATCATTTCATCTTCACTTGTCGGCTCGTGTACACCTTTTTTAGCAAACATTGAGTTCCAAAAACCATTGCGATATTTTCCGTACCATTTGGCGTAATCGAGTGCAATACTCGAATGCATCGCATTATCAACAAACGCCGGCTGTTCTCCTAGAGCATAATCTTGCATTTCTCCGGTCACTGCATCGACTAAAATGACCCCTTCTGCTTTCGGACCGGAGCGAAACAGCTCATAACGGGCATACGAATAGGCGTAATACGGTTTCCCGTCATCATCCGGTTCAAAGCTCTTGCCAATTAAAATGACGTCTTTATACTTCTGGCGAACGTGACGTTCCAGATTCTCTCCGAAGTAAGCACTCGGGATATATTTCATGTCGTAGTCACTGACAAGCTGCGCTTCAGCATTCGGATCTTCGGCACTCACCATAATGTAGCCAGGAGAGCTATCCGCCGACCACCACCGCCAAATGCTCGCATATTCGATAGGCGACACCCAGTAAAGTTCGTCATCAATCTTTTGGATCGACGACTCGCCCAAGTCATAGTAAGAATAGTTGTCGATATTCCCAAACACAATTTCCGATTTATAACGGGCGTACGAATAAGGTACGGAACGAACTGCTTCATCCGTCACCGATTCAATTTGCTTGTCACTCGGTTCAATTCCGCCTAATTGTGCCAATTCCTTGGCTTGTGTTAGTGGGAAAACGAGATGCATAAACAACAAACCTGCCAGCAGCATAAAGCCAAACGTGTTTAAAAATCCGTCGATACCTCGTTTGTGAAGTTTATGAGCGATCTTTTGCGACATCTCTGCCGCATCTTCTTCTTTCACTTCACCAAGTTTCACAAACGGTGTAATGATCAAATTCAGCGCAAAAACGTATCCAAAGGAGCTGAGAAAACCGCTCCACGTCCAATCAATCAGCAACAGATAGATCAATACGAAACTAACTACAAGCCCAATCACATAACGAACGAGCTGCGCCTTCCAAAATGAGCGCTCACGTCCGCTGATTGCCTTTTGCCAAGCCGATGGATAAACATTCAGGCAGACGAGCGCACCGAGCAGAATCCATAAAATCATCTTAGTCCCTCCATCAATAAATCCTTCTTCCATGCATACGAACCTTTTGTCAAAAAAGTTTCATGCACTTGCCCTGTTTTCCTACATCTTCTGATTCTCAATATACCCTTGTTATGGTACTCTTAAGTCATTCCTGCGACCACGTAATCGATTACATTTTTATCATATTCCATATTACAAAGCGTCATCTACGGCGTTTTGGTACTGCCAGGCTAATTTTTCTGTTTGCTCACTTGAAAAAGCAGCAATCTGTCGATCATATGGAACAGTATTGGAGGTTTCTGATGAAACATACGTTGACTACCCGCCAACTTCTGCGTTGGCGCATCGCCATGTACTTATATTTTGCATTACCAGGACTCGCCTTTTCTTCATGGATCGCTAGAACACCGACCATCCGTGATACTTTAGAAGCGTCTACGGCACAAATGGGCTGGATCATTTTCGGGTTGTCTTCAGGATCGATGGTTGGTCTGCTGTGTGCCAGCCAGCTCATCGCCAAGTTTGGCGGGCGCGCGATGTTACTGTTAGGATTAATTGTCTGTTCGACTGGACTATTTGTTGTCGGTATCGGCGGGTCCTTGATCCCATACAGCCTGCTTGTGTTTTTTGGATTAATGATTTTCGGCTTTGGCAATGGGCTTACCGATGTGACGATGAATGTAGAAGCAACGGCGATTGAACATACGGTGCAAAAATCCGTTTTGACGGGTTATCATGCCGCATTCAGTCTAGGCACGCTTGCCGGGGCATTGCTCGGGGCACTCGCCATCTGGCTCGACATTTCTGTGTTTGCACATGTCGGTATCACCGCCACGCTTCTCTTCATCGGGACAGTCTTTTTATCGCGCTATATTCCGTCTGGTACAGGGAAAGAGTCAAAAGCGGATGCAGACCAGCCTCCGATGACCGCGAAAGAACGACTGGAAGTTTGGAAAGACCCTCGTACGGTGATGATTGGCATTGTCGTCTTAGGCATGGCTTTTGCTGAAGGCTCAGCGAACGATTGGCTGCCGCTCATTATGGTTGATGGCTTCAATATGTCCGCAGAGAACGGATCAATCATTTTAGGGGTATTTTTAGGAGCTATGACGATCGGTCGGCTGACAGGGGATGGGCTATTAAATCGATTCGGCAGAGTCATTATGCTTCGCGCGACAGTATTATCTGCAGTCATCGGATTATCGGTCATGATTTTTGGGCACAGCGGTACGACGGCAGTAATCGGTGCGGTATTTTGGGGACTTGGCGCGGCGCTTGGCTTTCCGCTCGCACTGTCGGCAGCTGGAGATGACCCGCGCGGCCTCGCTGTTCGCGTCGCGGCCGTCTCAAGCGCTGGATATATGGCTTTTCTCGTCGGTCCGCCCTTTCTCGGCTTTATTGGCGATGAGATCGGTCTCGTGAATGCCCTGTTTTTCGTACTTGCTGCTGTTATTATGGCCGGTTTGTTCTCTCACGCCGTTAAACCTATTGGCGTAAGACAAAACATTTCAAACGATCGACCGATGTAACTCATGATTAAAAACCATCCATAAGAGGAGCGTACTTCCTCCAATATGGATGGTGTTTTCGTGAGATTGCTTACTTGATTAAACAGACTGTGTGCTGCTCTCTTTTTCCGGTGCTTCATTCCAGAAGCGGCGCACGTTGTCCATGCCGATTTTTGAGCCCTCAAACGGATGCTCCATGCCTTCAAATTCGATCGTTAAATAACCGTCATACCCTGAGTCCTTGATGAGACGAATGACTTGGCGAATCGGAATGTCACCATGCCCAACAATCGCACCCCGTAAGTAGTTCTCATTAACCGTGCGAATCCACGCACCACCGCCTGGATTTTCATAGAAAGGACGAATGTAAAAATCTTTGAAATGAACATTGACTGTTAGCGGAAGGTTTTTGCGCACGCCGACCAATGGGTCTTCATCTGCACATAAGAAGTTACCGACATCAAGCGTCGATCTAAAGTTTTCCCGATCGACCGCACGGATTACCGTCTGCACGCGGTCACTCTGCTGGACACTAAAGCCGTGGTTTTCAATCGTCGTCGTAATGCCATATTGCGCCGCATAATCCGCAATGCGCTGGGACCCTTCAACAATACGTGGTAAAAAGTCATTAAAATGATGGATCGTCATTTCATCCGGTGTCATGCGAAATGCCGTTACGTCATGGCGCATAAGCTTAACGCCAAGTCGATTGGCGACATCGACATGCTCTTTAATTCTGGCCACCTCTTCTTCATAAGCGGCATCATCTTCGTGAAGAAGATTTGCAAGAATCGAATAACAAGAAAGCTCGATCCCTTTCTCTGCGGCTCTTTCCTTCACTTGATCTGCTAAAGCGAAATGATCCACCAAAGTGAAGCCAAAAGGAACAATTTCCATATGCTCGCCGCCGTTTTCTGCTACCCAGTCGACCGCGTCTAAAATCGTCATTTCCTCATCACGAATCAAGCGAACAAGACTGTATGAGCTTAATCCTACTTTCATATCAATCACCCTTTTTATTGGTATTTTTTTCGTTATGTTACGAACGAGTAGCGATGGCGGTCAGATAAACCGCTTTCAAATATACCCTTTAAAAACGGAAATGCTTTAGCGTTAGAAGGGCTCCTATGTAACATAAAATATTGTCACCGTGATATTTCTAAACCGAAAGAACGCGCTACCAGAGAGAAACATCCACCACTATTACTTTTCGCTACACGAAAGAAGATTCCTTCAAATTTGTATTAAAACCTTTACAAACAATCACACCAAAAAGGATGACGACCGTTACTCGCCTTCACTTGAAAAAATCTAACAGTGAATCCCCATGCAGGCTAGCCTTACCACATCTATAAACCTGGCATCAATTCAGTCAATGTGCCGTCTTTATTCATTTTAGCTAACGGCAAGTTTCCGTCGCCGCCATTGATTCCGAAGTAGAGGGCGTGGTCAAATACGTACAGATCTCCAGGTTCAATGCCTTCGAGACGCGTTCGTTTTTCTCGTTCGGTCACCGAGAAGAGACGTAGATCTGCCATCGTTAAATCGCCAAACCAATCGCCGACGTAGTACGTTCCATCATTTGCATTGACCGCACTCAGTCTTCTTTCCTCTTCGTTCTTCACGTCAAATATTAAATCCATTTGCCCGGTGCTGTCCGCTGCATATAGAGATGCCTCATCCCGCAACAGAAGTTTGTTCTCACTCATCCCCGCTAAGTGATATTTGCTGGAAAACAGTTCAGTCTCTTCACTGCCGTCCATGCGCATGCGATGAAACTGATCGTCCTTTTCGTAAAACAAGTACGGCTTTGCAAGAACGTAGTTTTCTACGCCTTCAGCAAGCGTTTCGAGTGCAGTACCGTCCGCTTTCATTCGTCGTAATTGGGTGGGCTTGGCTTCCCAGCTTTCTAAGAAATAAAGCCACTCGCCAATTGCAGTGAGCTGGCTCGGCGTGCCTGAGAGGTTCGTATATTCAGCCGGCTCGCTGCCGTCTACGTTCATCCGATACAATCTCTCTTCTTTGTTCAGCGGGTTTTCCGAGACCATCGCAATCAAATACAGCTGATCGCCAATCACATTGATATCATTGGCGACGATGTCCCCTAGTCGCTCGTATTTCTTCGTGTCAATGTGCTGACGAACGAGGTGGCTTGCGTCAGGTGAAATGGTCGAATTGACAATGGGTGAAAAATATAGCCACTCGCCTTGCCGAGCCATTCGACCGTCATTTTGTAAATTGTTCGCCGTATTGCCATGCTCTTCCGCCCGGAACGCCGGATGGTCTACCCGTGCCAGCATTACAGCAAATTCAGCACGCGTGATACCTTCATCTGGGCGAAAATGTTGTCCAAACGACCGGTCGACAATACGACTCTCCGACATCGCCTGAATAGCTGCTTTGCCCCAATGTTCTAACGCATCTTCATAATCCGCAGCTTCTTGCTCGTATGATAACTCGCCTCCGAACGCTTTAGACAGCATACTCACTGCCTGCGCGCGGGTGACCACTTCCTGTGGACGAAAAGTGCCGTCCGGATAACCAGCGAGAATCTTCGCGTCACTTAATGCGCGAACGTCATCGTAAAAAGGGTCTGTTGTCTTTACATCAGAATACGGATTGTCGCCATTGACGTGAGTCACATCTTCAACCATATTAAACAGCCAGACCGCCGCCTGCCCTCGCGTCACAACACCATTTGGCTGAAACGCCTCTTCACTCGATACAACCTGTTGATTGATTAAGTGCTCGACTTCCTCTTGTGCCCAATGCCCATCAAGGTCTGCTGGCGCTGCATATACGTTGGGATGAAAAGCGACCATTGCAACAGATAAGATCATCAACGAAACGATGTGCCTAGCCTTCATGTCCTCTACCTCCTTTTTTCAAATTATAATACAGCCAGTTCGCCCCTACCATTTAGGATGCACGATCATTTTATTATTGGCTGCAAACTTCCCCCTATTTTCCAAAAACCAGTACAATAGAGAAAACACGAAAAAATGGAGGGGACAGTCTGTGACACCATTTACAGCCAAAGTCATCAACATCATTAAACAGATTCCTGAAGGCTACGTCATGAGTTACGGACAGATTGCAAAGGCAGCTGGTTCACCGCGCGGAGCGAGACAGGTCGTCCGCATTCTACACTCCATGAGCCAAAAGCATCGTTTGCCGTGGCATCGCGTCGTTAACATTAAAGGTGAAATCGCCATCAAAGATGATGAAGGGCAGTATACACAACGCGTCCTTCTTGAGGAAGAAGGCGTGACCTTTACAAACAAAGGGTGTGTCGATTTGCAGAGCCACAGGTTTGATATTTGATGGGGGCTTAGCTTTTTAATTCAAAAAGGTATGCGCGAACATCTCACCACATAACTTTGCTTAAAGTGGGAACCTCTCACTTCTATGACAATAGCAATCTTCCGTCTCCATGCGTGTGACTTCGGGCGAACACAAGGCTATGGAAAAGGTAATGAACATAAGAGCTTTTAGGAGGTAATGAACATATGATTTCAGAATTAACGAAAAGTGATTTTCATAAATGTCTAGGAATCATCAATGAACAAGGACAAATAGAGGCGAGAGCAATTATTGCTGGAATCAATCCAGGGCGTATCTTTGTAGATCATACGACTACACCTACATCGGGGCTGATTTGGTTAGGCAATCACGATGGCTTTATATTTATTGGCGATGAAAGTAATGCGGCATTCAACGAAGAAATCAACGCTTTTATTGACGATGTAATCATGCCAGAAGCAAAGAGCTTAGGGTTAAAATGGTTTGAAGCGATCGGCAATCATGAGAAATGGAATGCCACGATCGAAAAGTTATTTACCCATCGCCAATTAGGCAGTTGGCTTCAAAAAGTATATATGTTAAAAGAAAAGAATGATCAACATAAAATAGAGCCTGTACTTGAATCAGAATATACAGTTCATCAAATGACAAAGTCTCTCTATGAAAACAAAGATAATTCAATAAAGAACATTGCATTTCTACACGAAAAAATATTAGCGTTTTGGTCAACACCCGATCGTTTTTTTAGGGAGGGGAACGGCTATTGTATTATTTATAAAAACGACATTGTGAGTGTCTGTTTTTCAGGTTTTGTATTTGAAAATATACATTGCATAGATATTGAAACTTTAGAAGTTCACCAAGGTAAAAAACTGGCGCAATCGATCGCCCACCATTTTGTAAAGAATTGTTTTGAAAATCATTTGGTTCCATACTGGGATTGTATGGACGCCAATAAGCCGTCCGTTGCAGTCGCTGAGAATATGGGCTTTGTCAATACTTTTAACTACACAGGATATGATTTTTCATTTGAACACTAGGCGGTAAAACAAGGGCAAAGGGAAATGATGAAAGCGGAATGGACGAAGCACTCCCCTGTCCATTCCGCTTTCTTTTCTTAAGGCGTCAGCCGCTTCTTCCGCGCGTACGAGTACCCGCCTTCATACCGTGTCAACACGCCGTCTTCCAACCAATACGTAACCGGAAACATATGCTCAAGAAAATACCTGTCGTGGGAGACAGCGATGATCGTCCCTTCAAAAAGGGCAAGTGCCTCTTCCAGTACTTCCTTTGAATCAATGTCGAGGTGGTTCGTCGGCTCATCGAGCACGAGCAAGTTGTGTTTTTCGTTCAGCTGTGAAAATATTTCCTCAACATATGAACAAAATTCATGTTATTATCGTTATAACAGTAATAACCAATTACGGATGTATGATTTTACTGGTTTTTAAATATACTGCTAAGGAGGGACTCATTTTGGCGGTGAAACAAGTGCAAAGGAAAATCATTCAGGTTGGAAATAGCGACGGTGTTTCTTTACCAAAAGAGGTGTTAAATCACCTCGACGCGCAAAAAGGTGATGTGGTCTCGTTCTCCCTTGAAGAGAACGGAAGAGTGACGTTTAAGAAACACGAATCATATCAAATTGATGGAATTACATCAGAATTCTTAAAAGATGTTGAAAGTGCGATTGAAGACTATGATGAAATGCTCAGGAATTTAGCCAATAGGTAAGCGATGACCAAATATTTGAACGCAAAACAGATCATTACAATCAATGCCATGTTAATTAAGCAGCACACACCTTCTGAACAAATAGGCGTTAAAGACCCAGCAATGCTAGAATCAGCCATCCACCGACCGATGCAAACTGCTTTTGAACAAGATGCATACCCTTCTATTTATGAAAAAGCAGCGGCGCTTTTACAAAGTTTAAATCAAAACCATCCTTTTTATAACGCAAATAAGCGAACCGCCTTCATTGCAACACTCATATTTTTAAAACAGAATCAAATTCATTTTCATCCTCACCCCGATGATGCAGAAGATTTTCAAGTTTATCTTACAACGGCAAAACCAGCTTTTGATGAAATCGTCACTTGGATTCAAGAAAACGCTAGCCCCTTACACACATGAAAGCGGAATGGACGAAGCACTCTCTGTCCATTCCTCTTTCTTTTCTTAAGACGTCAGCCGCTTCTTCCGCGCGTACGAGTATCCGCCTTCATACCGTGTCAACACGCCGTCTTCCAACCAATACGTAACCGGAAACATATGCTCAAGAAAATACCTGTCGTGGGAGACAGCGATGATCGTCCCTTCAAAAAGGGCAAGTGCCTCTTCCAGTACTTCCTTTGAATCAATGTCGAGGTGGTTCGTCGGCTCATCGAGCACGAGCAAGTTGTGTTTTTCGTTCATGAGTTGAGCGAGACGGAGGCGCATGCGCTCACCGCCGCTTAAATCGCCAACCTTTTGAAACACATCCGGACCGTAAAATAAAAATTTGGCTAAAATATGGCGCGCCTCGCCTTCAGTCACCGTGATTTTGTCGCGAAATTCCGCCAGCACCGTATTGTCGTCATCCAGCTCATCCATGTGCTGGGACAAGTATCCTGCCTGTAGTCGACTGCCAGTCTGAACGAGCCCACCGTCCGGCTGAAGCCGGCCGCGAACGATATTGAGTAACGTCGATTTCCCGCTCCCGTTAGCGCCGACGATGGCGACACGCTCTTGGAAGCGAACATGCAGAGACGCTGCTCGTAAAATCTCGCGGTCCCCATAAGCGTGCTGCACATCTTCGAGCACGAGCACATCCTTCCCGCTACGCTCGCTATGATCAAATGTGCCGTCAATCGCTTTTTGCAATACGGGCTTTTTCACTTTTGTCATCCGCGCGAGCGCTTTTTCCATGCTCTTCGCCTGCCGGTGCATGCTTGCATTCGGCGGATTCGCCCGGTTTGCCCAATCTTTCAAACGCTTAATCGTCTCCCTCATTTTCTTTATCTTCTTCTGCTGATCTTCGAATTGTTGAAATTCCCTCAGCAACCTCGCCTCTTTTTCCTTTACGAAGCCCGAGTAATTGGTCGAATACACAATGAGTTCGCCTTGGTCAATCTCAAAAATCTTTTGCACCGTGTCATCGAGGAAATAACGATCGTGCGAAATAATGACAACCGTTCCTTCGTAATTTTTTAACCACTCAGCCAGCCATTCGATCGCCGGCAAATCAAGATGGTTGGTCGGTTCGTCAAGCAGCAGTAAACCAGGGCGCGCGAGCAGTAAGCGACCTAAGCCGACCTTCGTCCGTTCTCCCCCACTCAATGCTCCCCACGTTTTCTCAAGCAGTTCACTCATATCCAACCCGGCGGCAACGCGTCTGACTTGCGCATCCATTTCATAGCCGCCCTCCTGCATAAAGCGCTCCTGCAATTCACCATACGTTTTGAGCTGTTTTTCCATTTGTGCAGACGGGGTCGCCAACGTCGTTTCCAATGCTTCCATCTGCTTTTTCAAGTTCGTCAGATGCGCAAACACGCGCTGCAGCACATCATACACAGGCGTATCGTCGTCTTCGTCCGGCATTTGCGCAAGCAAGCCGACGCTCATCCCCTTCTTCCACGACACCGTGCCGCTCGCTGGCTGTGCTGTCCCTGCCATTAGCTGTAATAGTGTTGTTTTCCCTTCACCATTTCGTCCAATCAAACCAATCCGTTCGCCTTCCTGAATTTCACAGGAAAGGTCGGTAAAAATCGTCTCTGCACCAAAGGTTTGCGTCACTTTCTGTACACTGCATGCAATCATTGCGGTTTCCTCCATTTGCTTTTTAGCAAAAGACCGCTGCCTTCAGAACGAAAGGACGGCTTTTTTGTTCAAGCCGAGCTCCTTCGTTGGATATGAACAAAGTTTTCCACTAAAAAAATGCACAAAAAAGACGCCTGAAGAATCAGCCGTCCCATACGAGTCACTTCATTGAAGCGACCGTTATTCCGTTCGTGGGGCAGATGTCTCTTACTAGATTTTTTCCAACATTTGGTTTTCAAAAAGGGCATACGTATCCTGTTGAACACCAACTGTTGAAAAAATCGCACGACGAATGTACAAAAATGCTTCAAATGCCGTCATGCCAAAT
Source organism: Litoribacterium kuwaitense (assembly GCF_011058155.1). Classification (NCBI taxonomy): domain Bacteria; kingdom Bacillati; phylum Bacillota; class Bacilli; order Caryophanales; family Bacillaceae; genus Litoribacterium; species Litoribacterium kuwaitense. The sequence goes on from NZ_JAALFC010000007.1 coordinate 74,051, forward strand.
CCAGTAAACATCATCTCCCCACCTCCTTCTAATGAATTATCTTTATTGTACACAGCTCTTCACGCTTCCGCAAGAGCAGGATAATCGCTTTCTAAAGGCGAAAAAAAGGAAAGAGGTTTATTTTGAAAGGAGCGAACACAAATGACGACATTTCAAGACATGCAGTACGAACGACTCGATAAAGAGAAAATTGCCACTACGTGCACGCGCATTACAGAAGCCTTTAAAAAAGCGGCCAGCTTAGAGGAACAGGATCGGCTCATGACCGAGATGAACGACTTGCTCAATCATGTCGACACCCAGCAAAACCTCGTTTACATCCGGCACTCGATCGACACGAATGATGCATTTTATAAGCAAGAGAAGGCGTACTTAGACGACCTCATGCCCGAGCTTGAGGAATATTTTAACGCGTATGAGCAAGCGCTCGTCACTGCTACATATCGGCGTGCGCTTGAAGAAAAATGGGGAAAACAGCTCTTTCGCCTCGCTGAAGTGAAGACGAAGACGTTTCATCCCGACATCATCCCCGAGCTTCAGCAGGAAAACAAGCTGACGACAGAATATGCTCAGCTGATCGCGTCGGCGAGCATCCCCTTCAAAGGAGAAGAGCGCACGCTAAGCCAACTCGCACCATTGAACAGGACAAAGACCGGAGCGTACGCCAAGCGGCAGTGAAGGCGCGGACAGACTTTATGTCGCAGCATGAAGCACAGCTTGATCGCATTTACGATGATCTCGTCAAAGTGCGGACGAAAGCCGCACAAAAGCTCGGCTACAGCAACTTTATTGAGCTTGGCTATGCCCGGATGGAACGTACAGATTACAACGAGGATATGGTCAAAGTGTTTCGAGATCAAGTAAAGGAATACATCGTCCCCGCCGTCCAAAAGCTAAAAGCACGCCAGCAAACAAGAATCGGTGTCGACACGCTGATGTTTTACGACGAGAGTTTTGAGTTTACATCCGGCAATCCGACCCCGAAAGGCGATCCTGAGTGGATTTTGCAGAATGGCGAGAAGATGTATGAAGAGCTGTCTGAGGAAACGGACACCTTTTTCAAGTTTATGCGCAAGCGCGGACTACTCGATGTGCTAAGCCGGAAAGGGAAAGAAAGCGGCGGCTACTGTACATACATTAACAACTACCAATCGCCGTTTATTTTTGCCAATTTTAATGGGACGGCCGGTGACGTCGACGTCTTGACTCATGAAGTGGGCCATGCGTTTCAAACGTTCCAGAGCCGTGACTTGAATATTCCGCAATACCAGTTTCCGACGTCGGAGGCGGCCGAAATTCATTCGATGAGCATGGAATTTTTCGCCTGGCCGTGGATGAAGCTGTTCTTTAAAGAAGACACGGAAAAATATAAATTCAGCCATCTTGCCTCAGCATTGACTTTTATCCCATACGGCGTCGCTGTCGATGAGTTTCAGCATATCGTCTATGGGCAGCCGGACTTAACACCTGCACAGCGAAAAGCAGCGTGGCGCGAGCTGGAAAAAACGTACCTTCCGCACCGAGATTATGGTGACAACGCGTACTTAGACAAGGGCGGTCTCTGGCAACGGCAGCTGCACATTTACGAAATTCCTTTCTATTACATCGACTATACGTTGGCGCAAATTTGTGCCCTCCAGTTTTGGAAGCGAATGAATGACGATCGTGACGCGGCTTGGCAAAGCTACCTTAACTTATGTAAATTGGGCGGAAGCCGCTCCTTCCTTGAACTCGTTCAAGCGGCGGATCTGACGTCGCCTTTCGAACAAGGCTGTGTGTCCGCCATTTTAAGCGATATTGAAGCATGGCTTGACCACGTGGACGATCAAGCGCTCTAAAAAAGTACGCAAATTTCTAAAGAACCCTTGACGCTTTATCTTTTTTCTGCGTATGATAACTGTATTAAAAAACCATTTGAGGAGGAATAAAAAGGGTGTTTACTGTGCGGTTGCGTTTCCCTACTTTGAACCAGTAATTTCATACGTTCAAAGGCTCTGCCTGTGCTAGCAGAGCAAACGGGATCAGTCTGCCCTTTTATCGATACCTCACAAACAATCACTTTATAGATGAGATGAGAGAGAAAGGTGGCTTATGCTGCCTTTCTTTTTTGTGTTTCATTGTTACCCTTTCCGAAATTGCATTGACGACGACAGCGTAGAGGCAGCATGTCGTCTCACCCATGATCGATGGGGGGATTTAATCGTCAACACCATCATTGACTTCCTTTTTGCTCTTCTGTCACAGGCAGAAGTCCTGTGATTTTAAGACAGAAAGGAAGAGCATGTAATGACAAAGAAAAAACATCGGTACAGCAACAAAAAGCTGAGTAGAGGCGAACCTCCTAATTTTTCGGGTCAGCATTTGATGCATCATGTGCCGACCATACGTGAAATCATTCGGCAAGCAAGCGTGCAACAAGGCGATACTGTGCTTGAACTCGGGGCGGGTACAGGCGCATTAACCATCCCGTTAACGAAAAAAGCACAGCGCGTCATCGCCGTCGAATATGATGACACGTTCGTTCAAAAGCTTAAGGAGGAGACAGCACACCTGCCCAACCTTCAAATTGTCAAGCAAGACATTTTGCAATTTCGACCGCCAAAGAAGCCATTTGTTGTCGTCTCAAACATCCCGTACGCGATTACGACCCCGATCATGAACCTGTTGCTCGCGCCGCAGGCAACCCAGCTTAAAAAAGGTGTTATTGTCATGGAAAAAGGCGCGGCAAAACGGTTTACGTCGCGCATGATAAAAGATGCTGATGTCCTTCTCTGGCGCATGCGATTTAATCTTAGGTATGAGCGTGATATTTCAAGGCACGTGTTTTCACCGCCACCCCGCGTTGATTCGGCACTATTGTCGATTCAGCGAAAGCAAAAAGAGCTCGTTGCACCAGGACAGCTCGGTCCCTTTCTTGGGCTCGTTCAAGAAGCATTACGGCAGCCAATGGCACCGTACGAGTACGCACTCCGCCGCATCTTCACACCACCACAGCTGAAGATGCTGCGAAAAAAGCGCGGTTGTCTTCTGCTACGCCAATCGGGAAGCTAACCGAAGAGCAGTGGCACATCGTCTTCCAAACGATGATTCATTACGTGAAACGCCCGCTTTGGCCTCGGGCAAAAAAGAAGCCGTTTTAATAGATCAAACCAACATTCAGGAGGACACATCAATGAAACCGTATCGCTTATTACCAATCACATTTACAAACAATGGTGCACTAGAGACGATCACACCAGTCCTGCTCTCCACTGGCAATGAACACATTCTCATCGACTGTGGATACCCCGGCTTTCTGCCCAGATTGGAAGCTGCGGTACAAAAACACGACGTCTCGTTTCAAACCATCACAAAAGTAATCGTCACGCATCACGATATTGACCATATCGGGACACTCGCATCCATCAAGCGTGCATATCCACACTTTGAGATCATTGCGACAGAAGAAGAAGCTCCTTATCTCGACGGGACAACAACGTCCTTGCGCCTCGAGCAGGCGCAAGCCTCGTACGGTCAGTTACCGGAAGATATGAAGCCGTGGGCAGACCAGTTTATCCAATCATTAAAGGCCATTGAACCAGTACCAGTCGATCAAACCATCTCCACTGACGAACGCTTACCTTGGTGCGGTGGGATCGAGATTATCCCAACCCCAGGACATATGCCACATCACATCTCGATATATCTCCCTGCAACGAAAACATTGCTCGCAGGTGATGCCGTCGTGATCGAAGCTGGCGAACTCAACATCGCCAACCCACAATTCACGATGAATATGGAGGAAGCCATCCACTCTGTCCGACGCCTGCGCGACTTAGAGATTGATGAGCTCATCTGTTATCATGGCGGGCTTTATCAAGGGGATGTAAAAGAAGCATTGCAACAGCTTTTAGATCAATATAGTAAGTAAACACGCAAAAAAGCCACCACGCCGCTGCCAAGTGCAACGCGTTGGTGGCTTTCTAATTAAAAAATACCGTCACTCACCTGTCTCCGCAAACGCCTTGATCCGCTTCCCGATCTCGTCGCGCACCCTTTGAAACACTTGCCACTTCTCGTCATCGGTACCGGTCGCTTTCGCCGGATCGTCAAATCCCCAATGGACGCGTTTCACGTGTGGCGGGGTCATCGGACATTTTTCCTCCGCGTCGCCGCAAAGGGTGACGACCAAATCGGCCTCTTTTAACAAATCTGTGTCAATGACATCTGACGTTTGCTGTGAAATATCAATGCCTACTTCCTGCATCGCCGTCACCGCTTTCGGGTTCAGCCCGTGCGCTTCGATTCCAGCGCTATAGACGTCCCATTCGGCACCAATGTAGTGCTTGCCCCACCCTTCCGCCATTTGGCTGCGACAAGCATTGCCAGTACACAAAAAATACAGCTTTTTCTTCGTCATCAAAACACCTCTTTTTTAAGTAAGTACGTTTAACGCTAAAAGCCAGAGATATAGACCAATTAATGTGATCAATAAAACAGGAATGGTAATCACAATGCCAGTCTTAAAATATGTCCCCCAGGAGATTTTCACACCTTTATTGGACAAGACGTGAAGCCAGAGCAACGTCGCGAGTGATCCAGTCGGCGTGATCTTCGGCCCTAAATCCGCTCCGATCACATTCGCATAAATGAGCGCCTCTCTCGTCAACCCTGCCGTATCGGTCGCACCGATCGCAATCGCATCGATGAGCACGGTCGGCATATTGTTCATCACCGAGGACAAGCCAGCCGCCAAAAAGCCCATCCCTACCGTTGCCGCAAGCAAGCCGGCACTCGCCATCTCTTCAATCAGGCTAGACAGCACGTCCGTTAAACCAGCATTTCGCAAGCCGTAGACGACGACATACATCCCAATGGAGAAAAACACAATATTCCACGGCGCGCCCTGCAGCACCGTTTTCGCCGAAACGGTCGGGCTTCTTTGTGCCCGCACTAAAAATAGCACGGCAACCAGTCCGGCAATGAACGACACCGGGATGCCGATCCATTCGCTCGCTAAGTAGCCAACGAATAACAACGACAGCACAAGCCATGAAAGACGAAACAAATGAATATCGCGAATCGCTTCGGCAGGTTGTTTTAAGTGCGATAGGTCGTATGTTCGCGGAAGCCGCTTGCGGAAATAGACAAAAAGCACAATGACACTCGCCGCGATTGAAAAGAGGTTCGGAACGATCATCACTGTCGCATATTCAATAAAGCCAATCCCGAAGTAATCTGCGGAAACGATGTTGACTAAATTGCTGACGACAAGCGGCAGCGAAGTCGTATCCGCGATAAATCCACTTGCGATAACAAACGGAAACACGATCCGCTCTTCAAAGCGAAGCGCCCGCACCATCGCCAGTACGATCGGTGTTAAAATCAAGGCTGCCCCATCATTCGCAAAAAAAGCCGCAACGAGCGCACCTAAGAGACACATGTATACAAACATCAACAGTCCCTTTCCCCGTGCCGCACGTGCCATATGGAGTGCCGCCCATTCAAACAGGCCAATCTCATCCAAGATAAAAGAAATAATAATAATTGCGATAAAAGTCAGCGTCGCATTCCAGACAATTCCGGTGACATCGACGACATCGCCCATATCGACGACGCCGAAAAGTAAGGCGAGCACTGCACCGCCACACGCTGACCAGCCAATATTTAAGTTTTTCGGCTGCCAAATGACGAAAACCAATGTGAGTAAAAATATAATACATGCGAGTATGGCTGAACTCAAAGGCAAAAACTCCTTTACGAACAATTCATTGGCTGCGCCCGTGCCAACAATTGCTGAACTTCAGGTGCATTCGTATCTAAGTGGAACAAGATTTTCTGTACAAGCTCGACCTGTTCTGAAGCGGGATTCACCTGATAAAACCGCCATTGTCCTTGTCTTCGCTCCGTCACGAAGTCAAATGCTTTAAGCTTCTTCAAATGCTGACTGACCGCTGGCTGGCTCATTTGAAACATCTCGACCAGCTGACAGACACAATACTCCTGCTCAGACAAGACCTTCATCATCAGCAGTCTCGTCGGATCACCGAGTACTTTTAAGCTGCTCGCGACTTGATCAACTGTATTCACAAGCATCAATCCTCCTCCGGTTCATTATATAACTAAAACTTTATATAAGTAAATGGTTATATTGTATTTTGTCGCTTTCCCCTCCATTCGTCGCCCGTCCATTGACCTAACACACTCATCGTTGTCATCGCTCTATAACGCCTCTACAATGAAATTGATCAAAAAAACTGATAATAGAAAGGAGAAGACGATCACATGGAAGGAAAAGTCGTTCTGATCACAGGCGGTGCAGGTGGTATAGGTATGGCGACGGCGCAATTGTTTTTAGACAATGGTGCTAAAGTCGCGCTCGTCGATATTAACGAAGCGGCGCTCGAGCAAGCCAAAGCGGCATTAAAAGGAACGAGTGACGATGTCACAGTGATCCAGGCTGACGTCACCAAGGAAGCTGACGTTGAAAATTACGTGAAACAGACTGTAGACACCTTCAGAAAAATCGACGTCTTTTTTAACAACGCCGGCATCAACGGACCGGCGAGAGAGATGACAGATTTGGAAAAAGAGACGTTTGACACGATTATGAGCATTAATACGACGGGTGTTTTTTTAGGAATGAAGCACGTGATACGCCAGATGAAAACGCAAGGCTACGGCAGTATCATTAATACCGCCTCCAACGCTGCATACATCGGCTCACCGGGAATGGCCGGCTATATCGCCTCAAAGCACGCCGTTGCCGGACTGACAAAGACCGCCGCACTGGAAGCCGCAGGAAGCAACATTCGCGTCAACGCCGTCGCCCCTGCCGCCATTGATACACAAATGCTCGTCGACATTCAAAACAATCTGTCTCCAGGACAGCCTGACGTCTCCGGCGAAGCCATCAAGCAAGGCATCCCCTTCCGCCGTTTTGGCGCACCCCAAGAAGTCGCAGAAATCGTCCTATTCCTGGCCTCCGATAAAGCATCGTTTGTCACCGGCTCCCTTTACAACGTTGACGGCGGTATGCAAGCCGATTAATGAAAGCGTTTAAAAAAGCGATCTGTCTGAGACGATCGCTTTTGCATTTGCTTATATAAAAAGAGACTCCACTACAAGGACAGTCTCCGCTGCGTTCAACCCCGTTTACACGACTTAAGATTTCCACGAGTGCAATTCCTCCGTAAAAAAGACACGAGACTAATCTCTCGTATCTCCTTTTCTCAATTCACTAACATTCATGAGCTTACTTGTGTAAATAGTGTAAAAAACCTTCGGCAATTTGCTGATAACGGCTTACAACCTTTTCTTCGTCTACCGTCACGAGTTTTCTATCTTTCATGATCCACTTGCCGTCAATCATGACGTGCTGAACTGAATCACTTTTACTGTAAAACAATACATTATAAAGGTTCGTCGAAAAGTTCACATCGTTCAGCAGTGGCTCTAGGTCTGAATCTTTTTTAATAAAAGCCAAGTCCGCTTTATAACCTTCTTTAATCTGCCCTATACGATCCTGTAATTGATACGCCTTTGCGCCATTTACAGTGGCCATTCTAAAAATATCTTCGGCAGCATATTTGTTCACACGGTGATTGATCTTTAATAGGTAGTAGGTTAGTCTCATTAACTCCCATACATCTGTGTGCGAGTAATCCGTACCTAAACAAACATTCACACCTTTTTCAAGCATACGATGAACATTGGCCACCCCTGCGCCTGTATCCAAGTTTGACAGGGGACAATGGACAACAGAACTCCCAGATGCAGCGACTACATCGATGTCTTTTTCGGACATATATACACAATGAAAAAGAACTGTTTTGTCATCAAGTATATCCATTTCATGATAAAGGTCGATACTTGATTTACCGAATTTCGATGAAACGATATTTGCTCTCCATTCATTTTCCAAACAATGTGTCATCATCAAAGGATGATACTGATCCTTGATGCCCTTCACACGAAGCAATTCATCATGAGTCATATCCTCTTCTTCTAATAAGTGTGACCCAAACAAGATATTCCCATCCGTTTGATGATGATAATCACCGATGTCCTCATATGTATCAATGATTCCTCTAATGCCAATCTCGTTCATTCCCTCACTTAATAATTGAGGCGTCTTCGGGTCAGAATCACTGACAAAGCTCACACCACTTTTAACCATGTCCATGTAGCTTTTTTGCGCAAGATACACAAAGTCTTGTTCTGACAATTCATGATCCAAGTAATCAAACAGCGCTTGTTGTATTTTTCCTTGATCTGTATCATTACACCAATCTTGCAGCGGCATTTCTTTCATTAAACCTTTGGCTAGAGGAGAATAACTGTGAAAATGGGCATTGATTAGGCCTGGAATGACTAAATAATCCTCGCAGTCCATAGACTCCTCTTGATCTCCGTGACTTACATCAAAACTGATTGTATTGCTTTTGATTGAAAAGTCTCGCGTTTCAAATGACATATCTTCATTTAAAAAGGTGACGTTTTTCAGTCTCATCACGTGCCCTCCTTCTTCTTGTGCCGAGTTTATTGAACACATTCATTGATTGCGCTACCTACGACTGAACGACCTGACGCTCCAAAGCGATGCATGCCTTTCAGGCTACGCGTTCACATGTGCTTCAACGTGAGGGTTTTCTCGGTTAAATAGCATCGTTCTCACCTACACGTTTTTTATATCCCTGAACGATAATGCACAGAATCACAAACCGCTTTGTAGCCAATGTTCTGGTAAATGTGGTTGCTTGTCGGGTTGGCAAGGTCGGTGTAAAGCACACAATACGTGTAGCCGAGATCAAGCATTTTCTGACTCAAAGCGGCGACACAAGACGACGCGTAGCCTTTGTTTCTTCGTTCGGGCGGGGTGTAGACGAGGCTGATGGTGATGCTATTGGCGGTCGGGCGGGCAGCCTTTGCCATGGATACCGGGACGCCGCCAACTTCCCAAAAGTACAACTCGCCTTCTTCGTAGCTTCTTTGGACAATCTCTTCTGCCTCTTTTTGCGTCGTCTCATCGATCTTACTCGCAAAATCGTACGTCCATTTGGCGGCGAGAGGCAATTGTGTCTGCCCCACTTTGACGAGCGTGCCTGCGCCTGGCTGAGGGTTGACCGTTTCTAGCTCGTAAATGCGCTGGTTCATCGCGAGCGACAGTTGTTGCCCCGTTCGCTCTTTCCATTGTTCAGCAAGCTGATCTGTCAACGGTCGGGGACCGACAAAACCGGGGATTTCCCGACCGCTCTGAAGAAGGACCTTTACGGCGTGATCGAGCGCTTCTCCTGTGACTGCTGCGTCACCACTAGCCACAACGGCATTTTTGCTGCTTAACAAAATGAATAGTACCGGCGCCTCTTCATCTGTTTGTACGCGCCAGCACCCTAAAGCAAGCGACGGCTGCCCGACAGCTTCCTGTTCAACTGCCCTTTGTGCCAAGCCAAGCATCAAGCTATTAACCGCTTCCTCCCGTTCTAAAAACACTTGATTGTCCTGCAAAAAAGACGTTGCGCCACGATACGACTTCACCTTCATCTCGATTTCCTCCCCGCCTGCATCTTTCAATCAAGAAACGTTCCTTATAAACGAACCTTTCTTTTCTCCCCGCCAACAAAAAAGACCATATGCTGATAGCCTACTTCTTTCAATGTCATCGCTACATTCTCAAAATCGTCGCCGACTCGTTCTGGCACGTGGGCATCTGAGCCAAACGTCACTTCGACATTATAATAAAGTGCGCGTTCAAGCATCTCATGAGACGGATACCAGCCGCCGACATCCTTCATTTTTCCGGATGTGTTCACCTCAATCGCCACACCTTCCTCGCCAATGATGCGAAGGGTATCTTCGACGGCCTTCGTCGCCGGGATGTCTGAAAAGGCAGGATAGAAGCCTTTCATTGCATCGATATGACCGAGAATGTGGAACATACCACTGCGAGCGGACAGCTGAATTAAGCGGTAATACTCTTCTTTTTCACGGATCGCCTCCGCTTCGGAAAAACCGTCCCAGCGCCCGCGCGCGAAAATATTAATATCATGAACGTAATGCACTGAACCGATGACATAATCAAACGGATATTGTTGGATGATCTTTCGGTAAGGCGCTTCATAAAGCTCCAAATAATCACTTTCCATGCCAAGAAGGACGTGAATGCGGTCAGCGTACTTCTCCTTTAGAGCCAATACTTCCTTGATATATGAGTCAAACGCACTGATCGGCATCGTCACTTTCGGAAATAGATGGTCTTCTTCACTATAAAAATGGGGAGAATGATCTGAGATACCGATATAATCTAAGCCGCGGTCAATCGCCGCTTTCACATAATCTTCAATACATCCTGTGGCATGACCGCATCGTTCATGGTGCGTATGCAGGTCAAAGGTGATGTCTTCCATATCGTAAGTTTGGTTATGATTTTTCAACGTAGGGAGCCTCCTCTTAAAGTTAGGTGATATTTGTCATCTATTTTTTATACATATACACAGGTTGCGCATCCCCTTCATGCAGGCGAAAATCTGATAAAGTGTACGATTATTTTTCTTCCTGCTTAACACTCAAATCATTGTTAACACTGCCAACATCAACTTCTGCAGACAAATGTAAAAGTCAACATTCTTCTTACGTAGGATAACGAATTAAGACATTGTTAAGAAATCGATAAGTGGATGTTGCGTTTTTGTCTGTATGCTTACATATGTAGATGACGAAACGATGATGAGGTGAATGACAGAAGGATACAACAAAAGATATCCTCCAATTAAAATTTGATAGAAAACAAGTGAAATGACGCTCAAAAGCTTAAATCCACTTGCGATGGGGCGATTTGCTTTGTGCCGTACAATCACCTGGCTTGTGTAACGATCGCAACCTTCGCATAAGTCTGCCCTTAACTGGGGGTTGATTGATTGGAAAATGATGAGTACCCTTAGTGTATCATATTGCCATTTTACATAGAGGAAGGAACAGGAATATGGAAGAATTATGGCTCGTTATTAAATACGTATTGCTAGGATTGTTTCAAGGCTTCACTGAACCGATTCCGATTTCATCCAGTGGACACTTAGTGATGCTGCAGAACTTGATTCAATTGACAAATGAAGGCTTAGACCTTTTAATCCTTTTAAACTTCGGCTCATTCATCGCGGTCGTCATCATTTACTGGCACGACATTATCCGTTTAGCTAAAAACGCGGTCAGCTATGTGGCGACACGTGACAAAGCGCAGCGGGATGATTTTGATATGGTGCTCTACCTTATCGTCGCGACGATTCCAGCCGGCGTCATCGGTGTCGTGTTCGGTGATTTCATCGATGAACGGCTCGATCAAGCTTGGCTCGTCGGCGCAACGTTGATCGTCACCGGGATCGCGCTGTGGATCATTCGTAATTTACGCGGACGGAGAAACGAAGGACAATTGACGTGGAAAGATGCGATTATTGTCGGGCTGGCGCAAGCCGTCGCCCTTATCCCGGGCATTAGCCGCTCAGGCGCGACGATTGTCGCCGCGATGCTGCTTGGCATGAAACGAGACCTGTCACTACGCTTCTCCTTTCTGTTGTATATCCCGGTCAGCTTAGGGTCAATGATTTTGTCGATTGATACATTGATGGAAAAAGACTGGTCTTCGATTTGGCTGTCTTACTCCCTCGCCTTCATTGCGGCAACCATTGCTTCATACTTTTCGCTACGCTGGTTTATGGGAATCATGGAACGCGGCAACTTAAAGTATTTCGCCTATTACTGTTTCGCCGTCGGTTTCCTCGCCATCCTTTTCTTGCGATGAAAAAATGTTGGGGATGTCTAACATCAACGTTGTGTACACCGTGAAAACGATTAGAGACACGCAGAATGCCTTCATAGACTTTGTCCATACGCTGTAGAGCCCTTCCCTAGGGCTTTTTTTCATGCTGCTCACTCGTCTTCATCGTGGATTTCCTTCAGTCGCCAGTAATGAATCAGCGAGAACGGGACCAGAAAACAAATAAAGATTACCGCTCCGATCAAAAAGACGAGAAAAAGTGTCCAATCTGGTGTCGCCACAAGATAAATCAACGCGCCGATCAAACCAACTCCTAATGCAACCACTACTTTCACCCAATAAGGTCCTGGCGGCTTCCCCGTTTCGGTCTGCTCAACCTGTACGGATATGCGCATATTTAAATACGTAAGCAAGACGATCGTTCCGACGAACACGAGCCACAGTGGATCAGCAAATGCTGCCTGAGCGCCGTCAACTGCACCTCGATAAATGACGAGTCCGAGAATGGCGATCGATTGAAACGTAAATGCCGTACGCGTATTTTTAAGCTGCTGCCATTTTAATCGCTCATCTTTCATTTGATACATCAACTACCGCCTCCTTCTTCCCAAAAAAGGTCATTTAACGTTTGACCTACAGCATGACATATGTCAGTACAAAGCCGTAGCGACGGGTTGTATTCTCCTTTTTCAATCAAACTGATCGTCTGCCGGGTGACACCGGCCTTCCGCGCCAATTCGATTTGAGTATATCCTGCCTGCATACGTGCCAATTTCACACGATTTCTCACCTTCCGACCTCCTTCTGACAACAACTAAAATGTAATGTATAAATGACATTACGTCGAATATATATTACATTTCAGAGCTATAAATATCTGCCTTTTTCGAAACGTCTATGCTACACTGTGAGATAACCTGACACCGTCTGGAGGCTTAAATATGAAACTGATGACCCCCCGCCTGCCTGTCGAGTTCTCCGCGCCTGACATGAATCTCGATGACGATGAACTCCTGTTACATGGCGTTTCACAAACGAAAGGCGCTATTTTTGAAACAGAAGCATCCAAACGATACATTGAACAATCGTATTTTTCCAGCGTTCAGTTTAGCAGAAATGTTTGGCACGGCGTTGATATTCAAGACGTCGTTTTTGAACGGTGCGACTTTTCGAACGTTGATTTTCAGGATGCCGTCATGCACCGTGTCCAGTTTAAACAATGCAAAATGACCGGTGCTCAGTTTGGCGGCTCGACAATGCGCCATGTCCGCTTTGAGGATTGTATGGGTAAAATGGTCGCGTTTAATTTTATGAGTGGAAAGCATTTGATATTTTTGAACAGCTCATTGGAGCAAGGCGATTTTATTGAAGCGACACTGCAAAAAACAGCCTTTCAACACTGCCAGCTCGAAGATGCGAATTTTAGTGAAGTCGATATGAACGGGATTGATTTAAGTACGTGTACGTTCGACCGCTTAACGGTTAGCATCGATCAGCTTCGCGGCCTTAAACTGACCTCCGAACAGGCCGTCGGCTTTGCACGCATGCTTGGGATTTCTATTGTGGATGAGTCAACATAACATTGCGTGCCCTCAGATGAGTTTTTGAAAAAGAGGCGTGACCACTCTTGAAAGGGGCTGCATTCGTGAAACTAGGGTTAAAAAGAAATGAAGTGAAGTTAGTCGATTATTCGCCCGAATGGCATGAGGAATTTCTGAGAGTGAAAAAAGACATTATGCAGCAAGTCAATATTGAGGAAAGCCGGATCCAGCATATTGGCAGTACAGCCATTCGATAGATGGCTGCCAAACCGATTTTGGACATGATGGTTGGCGTTGATGATATACAGAATGTAGATCAAGCGTTTTTCAGCGCGTTAAAGCGGGTTGGATTTTTACGGTTAAGAGTGAACAGGCCAGAAGAAATCGTCCTAGCAAAATTTACAGATGACACATACGAAGAAAAAACGCATTTTATCCATGTCGTAGCCTTTCAAAAAGAGTTATGGCATAACCTTATCTTCTTTAGGGATGATCTCAATTCAAACGAAGGCGCAAGACAGACATATGTAGACATCAAACGGGCTTATGTCAAACACGCTTCAAGTGGCGGCTTTTAAAGAAGCATTTGTTAAAGACATTTTTAGCAGAAGAAAATATTAAGTGGAATTCCGACAGAAAAAAGCTTGGATCATTCACCTTTGAAAATGATCCAAGCTTGTTCATGTGCCTGATGTTTGGCAGATATTTTTCGTACGCTCCCTGCGACCGAAGCCAAACCTTACTTTCCTGACGTTACTTCCATCGATTGAATAACTTGCTCCTGCCCTGCAACCGGCTTGTCTTTCCCATCGGTTTCGACAGCTACGATCTCATCGACGACGTCCATTCCTTCAATCACCTTGCCAAACGCTGCATAATCACCGTCAAGACTTGGTTGTTCTGCTACCATGATGAAAAACTGTGAACCGGCTGAGTCAGGGTCTTGCGCCCGCGCCATCGACAGCACGCCGCGATCATGCAACAAGTTGTTTTCAAAGCCATTGCTCGCAAACTCACCCTTGACCGAATGCCCTGGACCCCCTGTGCCATCCCCATTCGGATCGCCACCTTGAATCATAAAGCCTTGGATGACACGGTGAAAGGTCAACCCGTCGTAGAAACCTTCCGTGACGAGCTTCGTAAAATTGTCCACTGTTTCTGGTGCGACGTTCGGGTAGAGCTCCATCACAACCTCGCCGCCGCCCTCCATCGTCATCGTCACGTTGACTGCATCTGATGTATCGACTGTAGCTTCACCGGACTCATCATTTTCACTGTTGTTGTTTTCATCAGTTGTCTTTTCTTCGCCCTGCTCTTTCTGATTCTCTTCATTGCTCGCTTCTTCACTCTGGCTTTCGCTATTTTCAGGTGCAGGTGCTTCACTCGTGCACCCGGCAAGCACGCCGACAGAAAGAAGCATGATCAGTAATGTATACAGCCACAGACTTGTTCTTCTTTTTTGCATTTCGATCACGACTCCATTCAATAGTTAGTTCACCTTACTATAGCAAATGTTGCCCTGATAGGAAATCCTACCTCAAATGCATCGTTTCCTTAAGCAGATCCTTTAACTCGTACTTTTCACCGAGCCGCTCACGACCGGCTTCGACGCACGCTCACGGTCATGGATAAAAAGTGACATGATGCCGGCAACAAACGTCAGTGCGGTCGCCACCCAAAGTGCCATCGACACGCCGTGAACTTGGCCTGCAACAGAGTCATTGCTTGCCATCGTTGTCATGATCGTCACGAGCATCGCTGTACCGACCGAAGCGGAAATTTGCCGCATCGTATTAGACATGGCCGTTCCGTGCGGCAGCTGCTTCGTGCTCATAGCATTTAAGCCGGCTGTCGTGACGGGCATCATAACCATCGCCGTCCCAATCATCCGTAATGTATAAAACACCACTAAATACATAAAGCTTGTCGTCGCCGTCAACTGTGTCAAAAATCCGGTTCCGACAGTGACGAGCATTAAGCCAATAATGGCAAGGCGTCGCGCGCCAAATTTATCAAAGATGCGACCTGTGATTGGCGACAATAGCCCCATAAAGATCGCTCCAGGCAAAAGCATCAAGCCGGATTCGAGCGGAGAAAACCCGAGCATCTTTTGCATGTAAATCGGCAAAATCGTCTCAACACCAATCATCGTCATAAACACAATCATTGAGATGATCGTTGATAATGTAAAAATACGCACTTTAAACACACGAAACTCTAAAATCGGTTCCTTTAAATTCAACTGCCGGTAAATAAACCAAACGAGCGCGACCGCACCAACGATCAGAGGCAGTCCTGTATTCAAGAACGACACATTTTCTGAACCTGCGGTACTAAACCCGTACAATAAACCACCAAAGCCAAGTGTTGATAGAACGATCGAGAGAATATCAATCTTAGGAAACGTCTGCACCGTCACATTTTTCATCACAAAATAAGCAATGATTAAGTCAATGACAGCAATTGGGAAGACGACGTAAAACACAGACCGCCACGGAAGGTGCTCTATTAAATATCCGGAAAGCGTCGGGCCAATCGCCGGCGCAAAGGCGATCACAAGACCGACGAGCCCCATGATTTGTCCCCGTTTTTCCAGCGGGAAAATGCGAAAGAACGTCGTCTGCATGAGTGGCATCATAATTCCGGCGCCACTTGCCTGAACGACCCGTCCAACCATTAGTATTGAAAAATTAGGCGATACCATCGCAATAAATGTCCCGGTAGCAAAAAGCCCCATCGCCACTAAAAACAGACGCCTTGTCGTAAACGTTTCTGTTAAAAATGCGGTAATTGGGATCATAATACCATTCACAAGCATAAAGACCGTTGTCAGCCACTGCGCGGTGTTTTCCGTAATACCTAGATCATCCATAATTGGAGGCAAGGCGGTGACGAGTAAGGTTTGATTTAAAATCGCTACAAAGGCGCCTATAATTAAAACAGCCACGATCGGAAATGTTTTCAATGGCCGTTCATGTGTCGTATCGTTTGTCATCATCTGCCTCCCTTACGTGCATTCGTTCTTTTTCTACTAAATCGAGCAGTACATCGAGTGACCATAGGACTGTCGCCTGCTGTGTTTTCGTTTTTAAATAGCTTAAAAGTGACTCTAGTAAAAAGTGTCGCGGCTGGTCTGCCGCTATTTCGTGCTCGACCATAGCGACTGCTGCTTGCAATTCCTCATCGCCTGCCGTATGGCGTTTTATTGGCGCTAACCTTTCGATCATCAGTTTTTTACTTGAAACACGATGATCCGTCGGTTCCCCGCCAAGCTGCTTCTCAAGCCCGTGATCATCAAGCACCGGCGCTTCCAGCTTTGCAGCCATAGCAAGCTCATACATTCGCTGTTCAATAAAGTGAGCGATCTTTTGCACGGATAAATCCAAGCGTCCGTATGTCAACAACATTAGAAATTCACGTATCATCCCTTGCAGCATAACAATCGCGTCCCACACATGCCCCTCTAACCGGTCTTCATATGCTTCTAATAAACACGTTCGGTGCCAACGCATCAAACGGTGCTTCGAATCAACTAAGAGGTTCTTCACTTTTTCATTATGCTGAAAACGCACTTCACGATGCTGCAAAATGATGAGCTGATGGTATGAGAGCGCGTTTTCAATCTCAACTTCGAGGCAGGCTCTAAAACGCTCACGCCCCGTCAGCTCAGTTTCTCTATGAAACTGTTGCACGTTGCAAAGCATATGACGTTTACAATATTCGACGACGTGAATGAGCAGTTCTTCCTTTGTAGCCACAAACTTATACAGCGAAGCCTTTGACATTTCGCAGTCCTTCGCAATCTGATCCATTGACGTCGCATCGTAGCCTTGCGCTGAAAAACGCTTTAACGCCGCTTGAACCATCCGTTCATTTCGTTCGATCATCTAGTTCATCCCTTCAAAAAACGCCTTCGTCTACTAAAAAAACGCGCGAGTCACAAAAACTAGTATAGCGTTAGAACGAAGACAGCGTCAACTGAGGCCGCTTCAAAAAGATTGTTGAACATGATAGAATTGGAGGTAAGGTTTTCCTGAATATCCCTATGAAGGAGGGGCTTTTTTGCCAGCTTATAATAAAGGTTCCATTCTGCAAAAAATCAAAGAGGATCGTTGGCTTCTAGACATTCTACATAGCGTTCAATCTCTCAACCTTCCCGATTGGTGGGTGTGCGCTGGTGTGGTTCGAAGCAGCATTTGGGACACCATGTATGACATGCCTGAGCGAACACCGGTCGACGATATCGACGTCATTTATTTTGACCGAAACAATACTGGCGAGTCGATTGAAAAAATGCTTGAACATAGACTCCGCCATATTCACCCTGGAGTTCCTTGGTCCGTTAAAAATCAAGCAAGAATGCATTTGAAAAATGAACTCCCTCCCTACACTTCAAGTACGGATGCGATGGCAAAGTTCCCTGAAACCGTTACAGCCGTGGGCCTCACTTTAGACGAGCAGCAAGAAGTGCTTCTTAATGCGCCACACGGCATCGACGATTTGTTACAAGGGGTTGTCAGACCAACGCCTTTATTTCGTGAACGAGCCGATTTAACCCCTGCATACAAAACGCGTGTGCTCAGAAAAAATTGGCGGCAAACTTGGCCGCAACTGACCATCGTTTTGCCTGATGAATAGAAGGTAGCGGATGAAAGATGGTCCATTTGTCACCGCTTAAAATGATCCAAGACGGAACCAATCCTTACATGGTTAGAGAATGAGAAACAGGATATGTCGTCATCGGCGATCATCAATAAGTTCATGGCTACGCATTCATATCTTTTTAAAGAACGCAAACATGAGCTTCACGAACTCCTTGTGACATAAAGCAGTCGTTCCTTATGGACATGAGCTACGGCCGGAAGCCGTGTATTAAGCTTTGAACCGGACAAGCTCAATGACGAGCTTCTTAACAATAGTGATTCACATATACGTTGGCTTCTGTTTCCACATGGAAGTCCAAACCAAATCCGCCCTTCCCTTTGTGGTGGACACCGAGGGACTTCACGGACTCAGAGTACTCAAAAACGTTTAGAAGAGCTTTGCTAAACAAATCACCTTATTCATTTTTCGAAACGGCTTTCTCAAACTTTAAGGGGAACGGCCGTTTTTTAATGGGCTGATTTTACTTGATCATCACTCGTCCCCATTGACAATCTATTGATTTGATTTATAATACGATTTAAGTTGCCTTAAGGAAACTTTTTTAACTTTAGTTAATTTTATTGCAGGTGATTAAATGAATGGCGTCGTCAATCAAAAGCATCGTCTTTTCCTTTTTGTTTTAGTGATTATCCTCTTTATGACAATGCTCGTCTCAAGCATGCTTGGGCCTTATCCGCTTACGTGGCAACAAGTGCTCACGAGCTGGCTGTCCTGGGCAAATGTTGATGTAAACACGCCATTATCCGCACAGGCAGCGATCGTTCTCAATGACATTCGTTTACCGCGGATTATTGTAGGGGCGTTTGTTGGAGCAGCGTTGTCCGTATCGGGCGTGCTGATGCAGGGGGTGTTTCGAAACCCACTCGTTGAACCAGGTTATCTCGGCGTCTCTAGCGGTGCATCCTTAGGCGCAGTGCTCGTCCTGTTTTTTGGCTGGGTATCAATCAGCCCATGGATTCTGCCGCTCGCAGCATTTATCGGCGCGCTTGGAGCGCTATTCGTTGTCATGGCTGTCTGGAATACAAGCCTGCAAAAAAATACGAGTATGCTCATTTTAACCGGGCTCGGCATCAATTTATTTTTATCTGCCGTTGTTAGTGTATTTGTCGCCAATGCCGCTGATGAACAAGAATTGCGCAGCATCATCTTCTGGCTGCAAGGTGGACTGGAAGCACGAACGTGGACACACGTGTTTTTAATTGCCCCGTTTATTCTCTTAGCGACCGGTGCATCTTTCTTTTTGCCAAAATACTGAACATGATGATGCTCGGAGAAGATCAGGCGAAAACGACTGGCGTCGCTGTTGAGAAAATTCGGATTGTATTGCTCGTTTTAGCTGCTTTTTTGACGGGCACCGCCGTCGCCGTCAGTGGTACCATCGGCTTCGTCGGCCTCGTCATCCCGCACGTTCTTCGGTTGACGCTCGGTTCCGATCACCGCCTGCTCCTGCCAGCAAGCGCAATCGGCGGAGCCAGCTTTCTCGTCTGTGCAGATTTAGTGTCACGCACTATCCCTGGTATTACCCTCCAAGTCGGTATTGTCTGTGCTTTAATTGGTGCACCCATTTTTCTGCTGCTCATCTTGACATCTAAAGGGGGGCGGATGTAACTGTGTTAAACGTAAAAAACGTTGATGTCACCATCAATAAACGACCGATAATTAAAAATGTCAGCTTCTCTGTCTATCCTGGTGAAGTGCTCGGCTTTATCGGGCCAAATGGGGCAGGAAAATCGACGCTGATCAAAGCCATATCGCACATTGTTCGTTATCGAGGCAGCATTCAGTGGCACGGTCAATCGTTAAAACAAATGAGTGCGAAAGCGCGAGCCCGTTTCCTCTCCTATGTGCCTCAGTCGCTTGAGTTGGACATTCCGTTTACGGTGTTCGATGCCGTTTATATGGGCCGCTTTCCCTACAAATCAAATAGACTAGAAAACGAGAAAATCGTCAAGAAAGCGTTGGATCGAGTAGGCATTCTTCATTTGCAAGACCGCATCGTTGCGACCCTTTCCGGAGGGCAAAAGCAACTCGTCGCAATGGCTAAGGCGATTGCACAGGACGCACAAATACTCATCCTTGATGAACCGACCTCAGCGTTAGACCTTTACTTTCAATTGCAGCTATTGGATATGATGAAAGAGCTGGCTGAGGAAGGTCGTCTCGTGTTACTAGCGATCCATGACCTGTCATACGCCTACCGTTTTTGCGACCGGCTGACGCTGATGGAAAACGGACAGCTCACCCACCTCGGCTTTCCAAAAGATGTCATTACAACAAAAAGATTACAAGAGACCTATCATGTGTACACGAAAATTTACGAAGACCATCACACGACAGCTGTGATCCCATTAAGAGTCATCGAATAACTACAACGAACGAGGAGAATCTATTGATGAAAGTAACCTCTTATACCACGATATTACTATGTATGATCATACTCTTAGCAGCCTGTCAGTCACAGGCAATCCAAGGGAAAAACGAACCACAGAGCGCATCAAAAAATGAACAGAGCGACGCTGACAAAGCGACAGATGCACAAGCGATCGATGATCAATGGACGCCACGAACCGTTACCTTTGGTGAGCAAACGATAACGTTAGAAGAAAAACCGGATAACATTGCGGCTCTTTCCTTAGACACCGCGCAAGCTGTATTGGCTCTCACCGAACCTGGTCGTGTAGTCGTCGCCTCGCAAAGCATTGACAATGAAGCGTTATCTCATTTTGTTAATGAGGCTGAGCAAATTGACGGACGGGTCAAAGGGGCGACCCGTCTTGATCCAGAGGAAGTGCTGGCGTTTAACCCCGACCTTATTTTATTGACGACGACCCACGGTGCTGAATCAGACGCGTTGCAATTTTTCCAAGAAGCAAATATTCCGACGCTCACTTTTGACAGCTGGCATACCATTGATAGGATACAAGAGCAGCTCACCGTCATCGCCGAAGCCATTGGCGAAGAAGACAAAGGACAGGCATTGATTGAAGGAATGGAGCAGACGAAAGACAACATTGAGCAAGCTGAAGGCTCTCCTTCAATCATGGCCGTATCACAAGTTGGCTCGACAACCGGTCCGTACGTTCTAGGACCCTCCAGCATCGCCTATGATATCATCTCCCACGTCGGCGGCGTCTCTGCATCGGATGAGCTCGGTTATGATTCATCCTCTCCGATCAATATTGAACAAATGCTTGCAGTTGATCCAGACTATATTATCTTAGTCAATTGGGGAAATGTGAGTGATGAATTTAAAAACCTCATTGAGTCTCCCGGCTGGAAAACGTTGACTGCGGTCAAACAAAACCGTGTCATTGAAATGGATGCTAAGGACATCTCATCGCCAAATCCATTTGTCATGGATACTGTCAAATCACTCAGCCAACAACTGAAAGAACAGGAAGGATGACAAAAGTGCGGGGACTTTTACTCATGGGCTACGGAGGTCCTGTGAATCGAGCTGAACTAGAGACGTATTATACACATATTCACCAAGGTAAAAAACCGAGTGATGCGCAAGTAGAGGAGATTCGGCAAAAGTATGATGAGCTCGGCCGCTGTCATCCTCTGGCCGCAAATTCGCAACGGTTAGCAAAAGCCATAGAACAACAATGGAATGATGCATTTCAGGAAGAACTTCATGTGGAGGTTGCCTATAAACATAGTTTTCCCTTCATTGAAGATGCGATTCAACGCTTTGAGCATCAGGGCATTCAAGACCTTTGGACACTTGGATTAAATCCCCTTTCTTCAAAAACAGGGTTGGTCTGGTACCAAAAGCGCGTTCAGATGCTCAGTATAAAAGCAAGCATACAGATCAACGTACATCATATTGAGCATTGGTATCATCATCCGGCGGTCATTCACTGTATGGTCGATCGGTTACAAAGAGCTCTGCAATGGCTCGGAAACGACACTCATCCAGTGGTGATCTTCACAGCACATAGCCAGCCTGGTACAGCTGCAAACCACTCTCTATATGTCCAGCAACTGAACGAATGTGCAGCTTCTATAGGGCATCAAGCTGAATTATCGACATGGCGAACTGCGTATCGCAGTTTAATGACTGACCGATGGCTTGGTCCCGACTTTAAAGACGTGATGACAGAAGAAAAGGCGAACGGACACGAGGCGATCGTTGTGATGGACCTGCTCTCACTCATCGAAAATATGGAAGTCATGACCGACATTCACATAGAAGGGCAAGAACACGCGCGCGACATCGGCGTCAAAATTGTGCATACAGAATATATGAATGACAGCTACGACTTTGCACGTGCTTTATTTAAAGTCGTGCAATACCATATCTTAAATAAATAAAAAATTTACCCAACATGGAAGGTTGTCTCCACCTCACCCGCTAAGGTATACTAAGCATATAGATCACGTATACTAAAAAAAGACCGATCCGTGTTGTCGCACGAACCGGTCGATCCAATCGCTTGGCTCCCTACAATGGGTGATCGGCGTCTAAGAGGGAAATAAGCCCCGCCTCAAAAACCGGCTCAGGTTCTCAAAGGGGGCTTATTTCTTTTGGTGAAATGACAGTATGGCTACAACTAAAGTACTGAAACTGATCATTAAGAATAGTGTTTCGAATACTGTCATTGGCAATCACCCCCTTTCTTTAAGGGATGAAACGCCGATATTGCCCCTATTTTGAGTCCAACCGAACGATTGTACGTCTATCTTACCATGCTCTGCCATTCTTTGAAATCGCTATCATTTGTATCGCTTTGAAGCTTCGCAGTTTTCCTCGGTCACTGAGGTGTACTACACACTTCAGCTATAGCCAATCCTCTTTAAAATCAGCAATATATTGCTTAATATTTGTAGGATCTTTGCCCGTTATTTTTTTGTAATCATGCTTTACCCCTTTTGCTAGGCCAAGCTTTGTTGCCATATGAATACCAATGACAACATTGACAAACCCTTCATCTTCACCTTTTTTTCTCATATACGTTTTAAATTCCTTGACGGAAGGGTTTGTGTATTCAATTTTCACGCCCAGAATGTCAGTCATTATTTTTGCGACACTAAAAAATCAAGGGCTTCATTTCCAGTAATCACATACTTTTGGTTTTCATGCTCCCCTTCATGCACTAGCGACAAAGCAGAGATTTCAGCAAGGTCCCTAGTATCCACAAAACTTGTTTTTCCATAGCCTGCCGGAACAAAAATCCGACCCCTTTCCTTAATTTCCTGACAAAGAAAGTCACTTAAGTTTTGCATGAAATAACCTGCGCGTACAAATGTATAAGGAATCTTGTAACCTGTAATTAGCTTTTCCATTTTGTAATGGTGTATAAACGGCATGAATTGCACGTCTTTTAACGATAGATAGGTGATATGTTTAATGTCTTTATCCTTTGACTTTGCTAGGAATGTCTCAAATTGTAGCTTGTCACCAGGAGGGTACATTAAAAAAATGCGGTCAACCTTTTCAAGTGCCTCATCAAACGTACTTGGATCAGAAAAGTCAAGATGGACGTAATTGTATGATTGACCAAATTTAGCTTTTGCCCTTTCAACATTTCTCACCGCACATACCATAGGAATATCTTGATCCTTTAAATAGTAAGCCACTTGTAAGCCAACTTTACCAGTAAAACCCGTGACTAAAACCTTCAATACAATCCCCTCACAATATCAACTGTATTCAAAAAATGTGTTGCCACTACGACCTTGCTTTTCCCCTAATGAAACGCTGATGTTGGCGCTATTTTTCCCCCAACCGCACCGTTTTTTGTTCTACCATATTGCCTGCACCCATTCATTAATATTGTCTGCTGTATCAATCGCTAAACACAGGCTTTCATCGATGAACCAACTTCAACCTGGCCCTTGCTATCATTCTAACCACAGATCTTTATGTTTCACAATTCTAGCTCCTGCCTCAGCAAATATGTCTATAGATACTCGTCCCCACTGTACAGTCCGAATGAATTTAATATTTTTCGCAAATTTATCACAGACAACATGTTACGTCCCAAAGTCAAATGTACCTTTCAACAAAAAATCAAAAATCATCGTTGTAACTATCGCTTACTTCACTTATAATCGATATTGATAATCATTATCATTAATTGCGAATGGAGGTGTGTTATTGGATAAAGTGTCGACAAAGATGATTGAGTCGGCAGCGATTTACTACGCCGTTATCTTTCTTTTAATCGTCTCGATTCTTATATCAGCCGTTTATTCTGTCTCTATTGGTCAAGTGTCTATCCCTTTCCGGCAATCGATGGAGATTGTGCTGCACACGTTAACAAATGGTTGGCTAGGCTCGATGGATCTTGTCGAAAGCGACTCCTTTATGAATATCATTGCACAAATTAGAATGCCTCGAGTGATCTTTGCCCTTCTTATCGGCATGGGGCTTACATTATGTGGAGTGGTCATGCAAGCGGTCGTGCAAAACCCACTGGCAGATCCATATATTCTCGGGATTTCATCAGGAGCTTCTCTTGGGGCGACATTTGCGATCCTAGTCGGTATAGGCAGTGGAACTTTCCTGTCCCACATCGGCATCGCATCAGGTGCTTTCGCCGGCGCGATAATCACCTCAATTGCGGTGCTTGTCTTATCAAGCATCGGTGGAAAGGCTACTTCCGTAAAGCTCGTCCTTTCAGGGGTCGTGATTGGTGCTTTATGTGGCTCTTTTTCAAGTCTGATTATCTTCTTTGCCAACGATGCAGAAGGGATTAAGTCGGTTACGTTCTGGTCAATGGGGAGCCTCGCTTCGGCTGCCTGGAGCAAAGTGCCGATCATGACTGTTGTCATTTTGCTTGGGTGCTTCCTGTTTCTTTTCCAATATCGTGTGCTCAACACGATGCTGCTAGGTGATGAATCAGCCATTACCCTTGGAATTAATTTAAGTACTTTCCGTAAGCTTTATATGATTGGTGCTGCCCTGATCACCGGTACTATGGTCGCTTTCTCAGGCATGATTGGCTTTGTTGGTTTAATCATTCCTCATATATGCAGAGGGATTTTCGGCTCAGACCATAAACGTCTGATGCCGGGAGCATTGTTATTAGGAGGATTGTTTTTAGGAGGATTGTTTTTAATTTGGGCAGACATCCTCTCAAGAATAGCCCTCAACAATGTCGAGCTTCCCATCGGCATTATTACATCCGTGATCGGGTCGCCATTATTCATCTATATGATTGTGAAAAAAGGCTACAACTTCGGAGGGTGAACAATGGAATTAGTTGCAAAAGATATGAGTGTCACAATTAGTAAAAAGGACATCGTCAACAATTGTTCAATTTTAGTGAAACAACAGCAGTTTGTCGGTCTGATCGGACCAAATGGATGTGGAAAATCGACATTATTAAAAAGCATTTATAAAAGCTTAGCTCCTCGACACGGCAGCGTCCATTTAGATGATCTTAACGTATTAAAGGCGTCCGAAAAAAAAGTATCACAGCAGTTAGGAGTTGTCGGTCAATTTAATGAAATGAGCTTTGACTTAACTGTTCAGCAGATGGTCTTACTTGGTAGAACGCCGCATAAAAAAATGCTTGAACGAGATCGGCAGGACGATTTGGACATTATCGATCAGGCATTATCGCAAACGAATCTCCTTGATTATAAAGACCGGAGCTTTTTATCATTGTCAGGCGGTGAAAAACAACGTGTCATTTTAGCGAGAACCATCGCCCAACAGCCGCAATTTTTAATTTTAGATGAACCGACAAATCATTTAGATATTCGCTATCAGCTAGAAATTTTAACATGTGTCAAGGAACTACATATCGGCGTACTCGCTGCTCTCCATGACTTAGAGACAGCCGCCCATTACTGTGATTACGTGTATGCAATGAAGAATGGTGAAGTGTATGCGCACGGCACACCTGAAGAAGTGTTAACACCTGAAACGATTGAAGCTCTATATCAAATTAAATGCCAAACATACGTCAATCCAATTACTCATGGTTTAGGTTTTGTATATGGCTTATAATGCAGGAGAACAATGATGAAAAGTTTATTCTATGGAGCAGCGGTTGCAATCGCTCTTACATTAACAGCTTGTGGTGTCTCAACGAACGACCGTACCGAAGCAGAACCAGACGTAAAACCTAATGCGCACTACCCCGTAACGATGCAAAATTATACAAAACCGGAAGGCGCCAATGCTTGGAAAGAAAAAGACCAAGTGTTTAAACAAGCTCCTGAGCGTATTATGGTGAATACCCGACCCGCTGCAGAAATTCTATTGCATTTAGGGTTAGGCGACAAGATCGTCGGCGTAGGTGCGAGCTTCGGAATTCCAGACAAAGAAGTTGAAGAAGAGTACGAAAAATTAAATATTCTTAGTGAAGAATATGTCGGTAAGGAAGTCACGCTTGGAACAGATCCAGACTTTGTTTACGGGCGAGGAGGTTTATTTGAAAGCGCTGAATGGGGTGTTGGGACTGTAGACAGCCTGAACGATCTCGGAATTAAGACGTACGCGCTTGAGTCTTCCATTCCCGGCGGTACGTATGAATCACTCTATCAAGATATTGAAAATCTCGGTACCATTTTTAATGTACAAGATAAAGCCTCTAAATTTATGAACAAATTAAAGGAAAAACAAGCAAAGATTACGTCAAAACTTGAAAGTATTGACGAGAAAAAAACGTTTGTGTATTTGCATATGAGTAATCCCGACGAAGTAAATGTATATCCAGCTGGAGATGAAACTTTTTTCAACGACGCATTTAACATGATTAATATGGAGAATATTTACAAAGGAGAAACCGGTGAAGTGAGTATTGAAACACTCATTGAAGATGACCCAGATATTTTCATTCTCCCCATTTTAAACTCTAATAAAGCTGCTGTTGAAGACATCAAAGACGCCCTTTATGCAAATCCAAAATTATCAAGCATGAAAGCCATTAAAAACAGGCAAATCTATAGTGTGGATTACAACTATCTATTTGGTTACAGCTATAACACCATCGACGGTATGGAAATGTTAGCAAAAGAAGTCTATCCAGACCTTTTTAATTGATCACACAAGCTGTCTAAATCATGTAGTAGCAATCGTTTCATTAACCGGCTTAAAAAAAACGAATGATTCTCCTTATTCATCGCATACATTTACATTGTCAGACCTCTGTTGCCAATTAAAATATAATCAATCGAACATTTTACCCTTGTTTCTTTATGAAAATCTTGGCAGAATTAAAAAAGTAACACTTTGATATATAGGGAGGGATGAATATGGGAGAACAGCCTTTGCCAAAATCGTCCACTGGCTTGGATCCTAAGGTAGCTGGATTGTTATGCTATCTCGGTGTCTTTATTACGGGGATTATCTTTTTTATCATTGAAAAGGAAAGCCGGTACGTCAAGTTTCATGCGATGCAATCGATAGTTGTCTTTGGTGCGCTGACCGTTCTAAGCTTTATTCCGCTTGTCGGGTTTATCGTTTACTTTGTTCAGCTCGTTGCTTGGATCGCGCTCATGGTCTTAGCTTATCAAGGCAACTGGACGAAAGTACCTTTTGCTGGTGACATCGCTGAAAAGCAATCTGCTAGCTTCTAATAACGCTAAAACCTCCTTTTCGTGAGGTTTCAGAGTGTAGGCAAAGTCTTTCCAGGCTTTCCCTACACTCTTTTTTAGAGAAAGCAATATTTTCAACCTGGCTTGTAAACGTTTGTCACGGTAGTAAAAGTGCGAAGAAAACCTTCATTCATGAAAGGACGAGCCAGCCGAAAACGGCGGACGCGATCGTTTGCTCACAGGCTAAACTACTGCCATCTTATTGAGGTTTTTTTACATTTCATTGATTATAAACGTTTAACCTCGGGCAATCTAAGGGTATGCGAAAAGCAAGTCTATTTTGCAGAAAGGGTGAGCAGCATGGCAACAATGACGGTTGGACTACAAATATTACCGAACGGAAAAGATGCCCACACACATGGAGGGATCGATCACATTCTCGATGTCGTGAAAGGCTCCGGTCTTTCCTATGTTATTGGTCCTATGGAAACAGTCATTGAAGGTGAGCTTCATGAAGTGATGTCCGTCGTGCAAAAAGCGCAGCAAGTTTGTGTGGATGCTCCAGATGTCGAAGAATTTTCCGCAACCATAAAAACGCACTATTGTGCTTCTGGCATATCGATTGAAGAAAAGACGAAGTAAACAATAAGACAGGCTCCCTCTCCTATCGGGAGCCTAAATCATTTTAGCTTCTTCTCGCCTGTCCCGCCCTAGCCTCTTCAGCGTTCACAAGTATTTCATCCACTTACACGGAGAAGATCGCTTGTATACCTGCAAGCAGCTCTGCAAAATAACGCTCTGAATGCTGGACAAACGCTTCTTTACCAGCTTCTCTTCTACACGAAACGACTTGATTCGTCTTTTCATCGACCACGGCACCCACTAGTTGAATAGAGTGATTTTGCCCTTTCCAAAGCGCAGCAACATGTTCTCCATTCGCCCAAAAGAACCCAGACACTTCTTCTTTTTGAAAACGGAACTGTGACAGGTCGGCTTTTTTTGGATACAGATACACATGACACCACTCACGATCGGTCATTTCCTTACTATTCAGCTCCTCAGGTATGACGCCAACCTTGACAAGCTCCTTGAAATGAACTTTTAGCCCTAATTCCTCCTCCATTTCTCGGACACCATGTTCCACTGTCTCATCTGCCAGCAAATGACCTGCTACCGAAATGTCGTACAACCCCGGGTAATCCTTTTTCTCCATACATCGTTGCTGGAAACCAATGTACACGACTCCATCTTCCTCATAGACGAGCCAGCAATGAAATGTCTCGTGCCATAAACCATCACGGTGCACACACTCTCTCGAAGCCGTACCGATCGCTTCACGTTGCTCATTAAAAACTGTCAATTTTTCGTCTTCCATCCGCTCATGCCCCCCCGTCCATTATTTAGCTCATCCCCTACGGTATGCGCAGAAAAAGGTTCGGAAAAAGAATTTCCGAACCTTTGTATCGTTCTATTTATTTTTTCATTGTATCATTTGACGAGTCGTCGTCGTTTTTAATGTTTCTATATTTAATATTTTTCGGATCAAGCCCATTGCGTAGTGACCCGTAAACGTGTTGACGGTTTGGATCAATGAGCTCGGTTTGCTTAAAATACACCCTAGGCGTCTGATAAAGTGCGAGCAACGCCTCTCCAAGGGGCATTTCATTGTATCGATCGGGCCACTTTTCTTTCAAGTGCTGCTTAATGATCGGATAATACTTAGCACTCATCCCAGGAAAAAGGTGGTGCTCAGTATGGTGTGAAAAATTAAAATGAATCACGTCCACCCATTTAGGCACATTGACAGATAAGCTGTTGACGAGCGGATCATTCACATCTCCTAAAGGGTTTAACCGATGGTTTGTAGAAATATATGCCATGACAATAAAGTTAGCAATAAGAAGCGGAATCAGGTATATATAGAGCCATTTTTCAAAGCCAAGGGCGAACAAAAGACCGATCCACGCAGCCCAAGGTAATATAAACTGCATCCAGACGCTTTTTTGTTCTTCCCGTTTAAAGGACTTAATGTATTTGATAAACATTTTTGTCGAATGAAAAGAAAAGGTAATCGCCAGTGACGCAAACGCAATGACCGCTCGAATCGGAAACGGAATACGGTACAATAAGCGCGTCAATCGACGCTTATGAACCTGATCATAACTGAGCCACGAATCAGGGTCTTCATCATCATGCTGCGTATGAACATGGTGACCGCGGTTGTGCCACATTCTCCAAAGCTTAGGCCCAGTGCTTAATGGCCAAAATGCAACAGCTCCCAAAAAATTTCGTAGCCAACGCTTTTTGACAATCGCTCCATGCAAAATTTCATGACCAAGAAATCCTAGACCTGCAAAGCATGCGCCAAGCAATGCTGCGCCTAATAGATTCAGCGTAATGTGCAAATCAAACCAGCCCATCAGAAAAGCAATGGCTAAAGTAATGACCAAATAAGCGGCGCCACCCCATAATCTTTGTGGGACAGGTTTAAACGCTTTCTTCGGCAAGTGAGGTGCTATATGTCTCGCATACCATCCAGGTTTGTGTAATGTTGTCATCTGTATAGGCTTCAGGTTTCCCTGAGGCTCAATCCCCCTTTGCGTGATGAAATCACACGCACGCCACCCGTATCCATAAAAAAGGACGGCCTGTTGCTAAGATCAGACCGTCCTTCGTTCAACATACTTTAAACGTTCATGTGTGTATAATTAATTATATCATATGTTAAGGTGTTTCGCCTGAAAAAAAACATCCAATTTAAGCAACTTTTTTGCATCTTTATGCCATTTAAAAAAGTGGCTGCACGGCGATTTCCGTGAGCTCTTTCTCCTTTCAAGGTATACTAACCTTAGCTCACTTAAAGAAAGGAGATCATTTTGTGGCACAATCTTTACCAAGACCTCAAGTTGTTGTCGCAGGTGCAAGCAGTTCCGTTGGCAAGCATTTACTTCAGCCTTTGTCTAACTTATATGATGTAACTGCACTCTCAAGGAGTGGCTTGAACCGTGGAAATATCCCTCACCTTACGTGGCGCTCGTGCGATCTGTTTTCTGTAAAAGATGCAGAGCGATCATTGCAGAACGCTGACTACGCCGTGTATTTAGTGCACTCTCGTAACTCTAATGCAACACTGACACAAGCCCGATATGAGGATATGGATCTTATTCTCGCTGACAATTTTGCCCGGGCAGCAAAGAAGCATCACGTCAAGCAAATCATTTATCTTATTGAACACATTCCGGAAAGCCCCGCGAAACAAAGACGGTATGAAAAGAGCCGACTTGAAGTCGAGCAAGTGCTGCGCGCATATGGCACTCCCGTCACAACGATACGTACAGAGGCAATCATTGGACGACAGTCGGCTCTCATGTCCACAGTGGAACATTGGATTCAGTCTCGCCCTTTCATCTTGCTCCCATCTACGACAGAAACTTACGGTTGTCCTGTAACAATGGATGAAGTCATTCATACTATTTTAGCATCTTTAGGAAGTAAGGATATGTTTTCCAAAAACGTGCAACTTACAGGCTCTGAAGCCATCACCTATCGCGAACTGATTCTTCGTACAGCTGCATCGATGAAGGTCAATAAATATTGGATCAGCCTGCCGATTCGAATGGCAAAACGATGGGGAAGCTCCCAAAGCCTGACAACACCCCTTTTAAGCAGTCACGAACAAGTAGAAAAAAACGTGCCGCTGAACGAGGCCATTCGACAAGCGACCGTTAAAACAACGGGAAATGCCATTGCAAAACCCGGTCATCGTCACACTCCCTCCGTCCGTTCAGTACAAAGAGTCCCTTTCTCTCATCATTGTCAAGCAAGCGGGATAGCACATGATTATATGCATTGGCTGGCTCGAGTTGGACGACCTCTTTTGCGAACACAGGCCGAAGGAAACAAATATGCGATTTACGGCATTGGAATCAAGGAGCCACTCCTGACGCTTACATTTTGTGCTGAGTGGAGCACGCCCACCAGAGCGTTGTACACAATCAGTGGCGGACTGTTTGCTGCTGTCGATCAGCACCAATATGGCCGGATGGAATTCCGCCACATTCCTCACTCGGAGCAAGGCTTAATCGCTATACACGACTTCCAGCCCTCTTTGCCATGGACGTTATATAAATACACCCAGGCAAAAGTCCATTTACTCGTCATGCACTTATTTAAAGCACACTTACACAAAAAAATGACTCACCATTCAAAAACGCGGAAACGCCCCCGCCCGGCTGGTCTTCGCATGTCTTGATAACGTGTAGCAGGAGCATCTTATGATTCAATCGATAAGATGCTTCAATATGCTTTAAATCTCTCTTGTTTCTCCATGGAATCAAGTGGTGATGTGCTGTCCATATCAACAATGGAAAAGTATGAAGAAAAGTTCACATCAGTCGCGCTTTTTTTAAAAGAATGTTTGAAGCAGAAATCAATGCCTTTCGCATGACCTCCTGCATCATTACGACGTCCCAAGCCCATAATTGCGTTCTGTTAAACCACGCATAAGCGGGCGATATGCTATATTCTTTCGTCCTTTCATCCATCTTCTCTTCTGCAAAAAGAACCCATTCACTATTCACTTCGACAAATGGGCTGTCGTCTAATGAATACCTCACGAGAACTTGTGGAAAACGATAAGCGCATGTCGCCAATGACCTCTTCGTGCACTTTGGCATGTCTTCCGCTGCATTGCAGGCTTTCTCCCATGACTCGTGAACATTCATTGTCGCTCTCGGTGCCTCAGTCATTTTCCACTGCAACACATACCTTAATCCAGACAAATCTCCTTCTGGCTGTCCATAAAATACATCCTTGCGACGTTTGGCAGAATCATATAACCGATCAATGGCTTTCTGAACCGATTCAAGATCCCAATCCGACTGTTTTTTCGCTACGTTCATTCATATGGGCTCCTTTTCACCTTCACCTAGACCTATAGGCGAAGCTGCTTATTGGTGTTTTAATCGTACTTGATAAAAGAGTCACCCCGGCAGTGAAAGGAGTCATCAATCAAGGTCATAATTGGCGTGACCTGTTTGTTACACTCTCACTTCCCTTACGCCCACAAAATAAAAAACTTGACCCGCTATCGTTTGAGCGAATCAAGCTTCAGTTTCTTGGAATATAGCTACGCCATGGCTCGGTATGCTTTTGACCTTGTGAAAATGACCAACCAGGCAAGGAGTCCTGCGATTCCAAGGCCCAATAAAACACTTTGCACAGAGAGTCCGACTGCTGTTAAACCAGCAATGATCGCATAGGACAACGGGTCAAATCCATTCATCGCCAAAAAGATAATACTCATCACCCGTCCCATCACATGCCCTTCTGTATTTTCTTGAGCAATTGTGAAAAAAGGAACGAACACGAACACAATAGAAAAGCCAATAAAAAAGATAAGGACAACGAGCCATAGTAAGCTGTCAATTCGACTAAACCCGATAAATAGTAGTATTGTACTTAATAAGGCGAAAACGCTGACGGATGCTTTGTTATTTCTTAATGTAAACACACTGAGCAAAATGGTGCCAAGCAACATGCCAACCCCGAGACTCGATTCCATAAAGCTCAAGTGAATCGGTGAGCCCCCTAGTGTCTCAACAAGCAATGGAATGGCAATATGCAACGCCCCAAATACGAAAAAATTAAGCGTGATTAAAACGAGAATGCCTATAATGAGATAGGTCGATTTACGAATATACTGAACGCCTTCTTTAAAATCTTGAATAGGCGTCTGTTTTGTCGTCTTCTCGACATCAGCTTCCTTAATAAATGGCGGAAAAACAAAGATCGCGGAGAAGAACACGAGCACCATTGCCACAAAAAAGCTTAGAGGAACAGAATACGCCTCCATCATCATTCCGGCAATAATCGGGCCTATGATAAAAGCGAGTTGATCGACCCCTTGAAACATCGCATTGGCCCGTTGCAATTTAGCTTTAGGAACAACTTTAGGAATCAGTGAAGTACTCGCAGGACCAAAAAAGGCGTCAAGCATACCGAATACCGTCGCGAGCATGAGCAAAATAGACAATGTTAACTCGCCGTTCGCAATCAACATATATAAAATGAGGAGCATGCAGCCTTGCATTAAGTTTGAATAAAACATGATCGTCGTCTTTTTAAACTTATCCGCGACGACGCCACCAAATACCATCATAAGAAGCCTTGGAACGGTTGCAGAAATTAATACGAGCGCAATCGCCGTTGCTGACCCGACTTCACTCACCGCATACCACGACACAGTTGTTAAAAACGTACTATAACCCATAATTGCGAAGATGCCTGCGACGAGCATAAGCATAAAGGTTCGGTTGTGAAGTAATCGCCCTTCTTTTTCCAATGCAGCTTCCATGCCTCTCACCTCTAGATTCAAATTAACCTAAAACACACACTATCATAAACCGACTGTTCGGTCTACAAAAATGACCCCCCAAAATTAGACATCCCAATCCATACAAAAAAAGCCCCTTTACGACGAAATCGTCTTGTCTAAAGGGACCTGATACGTGGTCCGTTGAGCTTCATTCCCCATCGCAACCAAAGCGTTAAAGAATAGGCGACAGCAAACGTGAGACCGATTCTTTAAACCGAACAATCCGTGGGCGCTGCTCGTACTTCTCAAGTGTTAAGAGCTCTGAATCCTTCATATCCTCTTGAAACTGTTGCGTTAAATGCTTAGCCATTCCTACATCATATAAAAAAGCATTGACTTCAAAATTAAGCTTAAAACTGCGCACATCGATGTTAGCCGTACCTACTGAAGCAATATCACCATCAACAACAATCGTTTTAGAATGGATAAACCCGTTCGTATACGTATATACATTGGCCCCAAGCTTTAATAATTCGCCGAGATGAGACAACGTCGCCCAATAAACAAATGGGTGATCCGGTTTATTCGGAATCATAATATGAACCTTCACATCGGACAAACAAGCGACCCTTAACGCATCAAGCATGCTTGCGTCAGGGATAAAGTATGGTGTTTGAATGTAAATATTCTTTTTTGCTGATGAAATCATTTTTAAATAGCCATATTTAATATGCTCTAGCTCTGAGTCTGGACCGCTCGTCACAATTTGAGCACCTATGTTTCCAGTTTGAACGGGCTCAGGAAACAGACTCGCGTGATAGCGAATATCATGATAACGAGAGGCTTGGTTCCAGTCTAAAATGAAGCGTGCCTGCAAGGAATAAACAGCAGTACCTTGTACGCGCAAGTGGTTGTCTCGCCAATAACCGAATTTTTCACTTAATCCAAGATACTCATCACCGACGTTAAATCCGCCAATATAGCCAATTTTCCCATCAATAACGACGATCTTACGGTGATTTCGGTAGTTTAATCGTATGTTGATAAACCGTAGCTTTGACGGAAAAAACGATTCAACTTCTCCACCGTGCTTAATCAGCTCTTTAAAAAACCCTTTATTTAAAGTTCTTGACCCAAGTGCATCATAAAGAACGCGAACACGCAGCCCTTCCTTTGCTTTTTGAATGAGTGCTTCCCTGACGGCTTTCCCGAGGTTATCTCTGCGATAAATATAGTATTGCAGATGAATGGACTCTTTCGCCTGTTTAATATCTTCAATCAACTGCTTAAACTTTTTGTCCCCACTCGTGTAAAACTCAAAGATATTGTTGTCGGAAAAAGCCGCCTGATTATGTAGCAAATGCATGTAAATCATGTCACGGTGTTCAGATATATCAACGTTGCGGTAAGGGAGGTGTCCTTCTTTAATTTTTTTCAGTTGTGAACTGACGATATCCCCGTAGTCCCTTTGGTTAAAATCCTCTGAGTCAAATAAACGATACCTGCTCAAATTTTGGGCAAAAAACAAGTACAACACAAACCCTACTACTGGAACGAATAAGAGAACGAGCAGCCATGCCCAGGTTGCACTGATGTCTCGCCGCTCTCGAAAAACGACAAAAGTCGCTAACATGATATTGAGCACAAGTGTACAAATTACAATTGCCGATGTTAACATGACATCCTCCTGAGCGTGAAATCGCTTGATACAGTCTATCCTATCGTAGCTTATCCTAGCGGGCTGTCAATCACTCTTAAAAAAATTCCATGATTGACAAGTGCCTCCCTCTAGTATACACACGATCAGAGAGTTCGACAAAAAAGAATGTCGCTGTGTCATTTACAGATATGTTTAGCTTAAGCACCTGATTCCTCATACGAAACAACATATGGCTTTAGTTGTGTATTATAGTAGCC
>NZ_JAALFC010000008.1 GCF_011058155.1 Litoribacterium kuwaitense
AATGGTATGGCAAACAAGTCGTTGTTGTTGGAAAAACATTTGCAAGTTCTCAACTGTGTTCTTGCTGTGGCTACCAAAATAAAGACGTTAAGAATCTCAACCTTCGTGATTGGGATTGCCCTTCTTGTGGTACGCATCACAATCGAGATATTAACGCAGGACAAAATCTTAAAAACGAAGCGATAAGGCTTCTAACCGTAGGAACTACGGGGATACTTAATCAATAACTGGCGGTTACGCTGGTGTTCTTAGGAATCTCCCACTTCAAACAGCTCGTAAAAGAGTGTTAAGTGGGGGTGGTTCAATTTGCTCTATTTTCTCCACCATCGAGCCGATTTACTTCTTTCATTACTAGTGAAATGATGTAGGATAGACTTAGAAAGAAACTTGAGGAGAGGAAAGGTGAGCCTAATGAATGTACGATGTATGACTTTTAATTTGCGGCATGCGAATGAGAATGATCCATCTCCGTGGAGCCGCAGAAAAGATGCGATTGTCGATGTAATTCAAGCACGTGAGCCGTCGCTACTTGGGACACAGGAAATGTTGCCGGAGATGCTTAAAGAGCTGACGTCTGCGTTGCCTGATTATGAAGCCATTGGTGCTTTTAGAAGAGATAAGGATGAGGCGAATACTCTCTTTGTCCATCGCGACCATTGGCAGGTTGACAATCATCATACGTTTTGGCTGTCGACGACACCAGAAGACCCTGGCAGCTTTGACTGGGGAAGCATTCCGCGCATTTGCACGTATGCAGAATTGACGTCAAAACAACACTCGGATGTGCGCATACGTGTTATGAACACCCACTTAGATCATGAGAGTCCGTATGCCCGTCATCAAGGCGCTTTAATTATTCGTCAATATTTTGACGAACTACAGCAAAAAGAGGCAATGCCGACACTGCTTATGGGTGATATGAATGAAGGGTTGAAAGGACAGGCCATCAATGTTTTTCAATCCCTTAGCACGGCAAATGGCACGTTTAAAAGCGTTTTTGATCAGGCGATCACGTTAGAGGAGACGTTCCATCATTTTGGTGAATTCAAAGAAGGCGATCCGATCGACTTTATTTTTTATTCGCGTGAATGGACGTGGGAGAAGACAGAAATTGTTCGTGATCGGCCGAATGGAATCTATCCGTCCGACCACGATCCTGTTCTCGCTGACTTTCGTTTAGGCGAATAGTTCATCTGCCAAGTGCTGAATCGTTGAATGCCGTGTTTCAAAAGAGGCCGAGGGAATGTGGATCATCAGCTCGTCGGCGCCGCTTTCACGGGAGACCGACTTTAGCTGTGTTGCCACCTCGGCTGGCAGGCCAACGATCGGCGGTGGGTGCTCTTGATCGTGTGGCATAAGGGCTAAGTCACGATTTGGCGCCGAGGGTGACACACAAGCCACTGAAACGGCGATCATCGTTTTTGCCCTAAGTCGTGCATCGGACAGGGATTGTTTATAATGCTGGAACGCTTCGCTCGCTGGAGAAGCACTCATAAAAGCCCCAAAGCAATACGATAGCCCGCGTTCTCTGGCTGCGATTGCGCTCCGTCTTCCCGTGCCGAGCAGCCATACTTCTGGGAGCTTAGAAGGGACAGGTCGTATGTTGTCATCTGCCAAATGTGTCAACAGCTCGTCTAAACGCTCGGGGTGTCGGCGGACTGCTTCTAGGAAATTCCCTGCTAACCGGGTCGTGACCTCAGGAGGTGCACCCGGTGCTCGGCCAATCCCTAAATCAATGCGGTCAGGAAACATGGCCGCGAGCTGCCGATGGGTTTCAGCGACGAGGTAAGGAGGATGGAGGGGGAGTAGAACGGCACCTGCCCCGAGTCGAATCTGCTTTGTCGCTTGCCCGATCGCAGCAATCATTAATGCGGGCGACGCGCTGGCAATATGTTTGAGCTGGTGATGTTCACTCAGCCAAAACCGTTCATATCCGAGTTGATCCGCTTCGATCGCTAAATCAATCGTCTGTTGGAGGGCATTTTCATCTGAAGTCCCTTTTGCGGCAGGCGATAAATCTAATATAGAAAGCTTCATATCTCATAGCTCCTTATCTCAACCATTATTGGAGGTGTGTTTTCTGAATATTTCAGGCATCAATCACGTCTGTTTTTCGGTGCGAAATTTGGTAAAATCCATTCGGTTTTATCGCGACGTGCTCGGTGGAAAGCTCCTCGTCTCTGGCAAAACGACCGCGTATTTTGATATTGGCGGCGAATGGATTGCTTTAAATGAAGAACCCGATCGTGCTCCCGTATCTACAGCATACACCCATCTCGCCTTTGCCATCGAAGAAAAAGACTTTGAGGCATGGGAGGAAAAGTTAAAACAACATCACGTACATATATTAGCAGGCAGAGCAAGGGATGAGAGAGACCGCAACAGCATTTATTTTACTGATCCCGATGGACATCAGCTTGAGCTTCATACCGGCACGTTGCAAGATCGCCTTCAGTATTACCGCGATACGAAGCCGCATATGACTTTTTATGAATGATGAACGTTGGGATGAATGTGTGGAATAGAGAGGAAGACGACATACGAGACAAGACCGAAAAAGTCATTTTTTAGTGTTGCGTACACATTTTGACCAACAACTTTCGAACAATTCCATTCTTTAAAGTGGCTTAAAACCGCTTGTTTGTCTAGGGGCGACGGTGAGCAGATCGTCAGCTTTTGACATGTTGAGAGAGGTGAAGGGGCTTTCTACCCTCAGTATGCTTGAAACAGCTTGTCAGCTTAGGTGAGAAGGCGCGCGCATACTATGGCATAGGGCGCCGGTTCATGAGTCAACGAGAGAAGCTACAGGCGATGCGTTGAACGTCTACACCATCAGTTAGGCTAAAAACCGTTTGTCATCCTAAGCGAGAAGGCACGCGCAGATTCTCATGGAACGCCCGTTCATGAGAGAATGAAAAGACAGCACGAGCAAATTCCATATTTTTGTATTGCGACAACACGCTACAAGGGCTATGCTTGGGGCAACATCTTTATTAGAAAGAGGCTATCTTCATGCGTTCTCTGCGTAGTCGTTTTGAACAATGGGCGATTTGGAAGACGTACGGATGGACAGCGACGCTCCTGCTCATTCTTGAATTTTGCATCACATTTACGTTTTTTATGTTTGTTCCTTTTATTTCAATGTATATGACAGGTGGACTTGGCTTGTCCATTACGTTTGCAGGAGTTTTACTTGCTGTTCGTTTAATCGCGCAGCAAGGTCTCATGCTGTTTGGCGGATTTTTCGGTGATCGTTTCGGGTATCGAAAGATGATGATTATCGGCTTTTTATGCCGCGGTGTCGGATTTGCTGGTCTTGGGCTCGTGACCACGCCGGCATGGCTCCTCATCATGGCGACAATTGGTGGTTTAGGCGGTGCTCTGTTTAGCCCGTCATTACGCAGCATTTTAATTGCCGATCAGCCAAAGCACGTGCATAAGACGCTCTTCTCAATTGCGAATATGAGTGGTAATGCCGGAACGATTATCGGGCCGCTCGTCGGTTCGCTCTTTCCGATTCATTATTTTCCCGTGCTTAGTGTAGTGGTCGGGGCATTTTTTGCGCTGTTCAGCATTCTCGTTTGGAAGCTTCCGGCGCAGCCTGTCATCCAGCAAACCACGCTCTCATTTCAAACGAGCGTTAAAGAATTGTTACAGCAGCGCCCCTTTCTCATCGCCGTGTTCTGTATGATTCCATTTCATTTTATTTACCAACAGCTCTTTCTCACGTATCCGCTTGTCGCTCAAACGATGACAGGGAGCGGGGGGTGGATTTTTTCTGTGGTTACCGTTCTCGTCGTCGTATTTCAGCTATGGGTAACGAGAAGAACAAAACACTACTCGATTCGCCAGTCGTTGTTCCTCGGCTATGGGATCATCATTTTGTCAACCATTCCGTTGATGGTACACGAAGGGTTATGGTCACTCGTCATTTCGTTGGTCGGTATGGCCGGTGGGGTGATGGTCATGCAGCCAGCGTTTTATACGTACGCGGCGTCTCGAGCAACAGCCGGAACGCTAGCCATGTACCTCGGCTTTTCCAACTTGGCTATGGCAGTCGGTGGTGCTTTAGGAAATACGGCTGGAGGCTCTCTCTATGAGCAGCTTTCAACCGGAGGAAATGCAACCGGCTATTGGATCGTACTTGGCGCGGTGTGCCTGCTGCCATTGTGTGTGCCTGCGCGCTGGTGGAAAGACTCGAGCAGTGGGACCACAGTCATCCCGAAAGAGAAGACAAATGAACCGATGTCATGAAAATAAAGAACGTGTTATACTATTCGCATACACGAAAGGTGCGAACCATAAGCGCACATGAAATCCTCGGGAGGTTCGCACCAAATTTGTTAAACACAATAAATTTATTTGGTGTTTTATTCCATTTTAAATGGATAATAATGCCTAAATAAATTGATTTTCGATAAAAACGCTTCTTGAAAACCCATTTTATAGTGGAAAATCGCTGTCGCACCTCACGTAGGTGCGTGGATTGAAATAAATTATGTAAAGCGTTTGCGTAACATGTTTACGTCGCACCTCACGTAGGTGCGTGGATTGAAATGTGCCATTTTAGTCCTCTTGCGTCGTATAGTGGGTCGCACCTCACGTAGGTGCGTGGATTGAAATGTCTGATGACAGCAGCTTAGTTATGAATCACTTCGTCGCACCTCACGATTCCCTTTTGGGGTTTATACATATACGGTTTGTATCAGGATCTTCGTTGATTGCGATGATATGGAGGAAAGGCCATGGACCAACACTAACCGTTGCTTTGTTGTAGTTAAATCTGGAGAGAGGGGATAATCTCTTCTATCCTTCAATTTGGGCTTTGTATATTATAAGTCTGTCGCCTTCGTTAACAATAACTTGATCCAGTGACTCTGCATTTTTAATACGATAGATTTCAGTTCCTATTGGAAGTTTAGTAGACATACCATTTTCAAATTTTGTTCCTTTGGAATAATTACTCTCTATTACTCCTAATCGTTCACCACGTTCATCCTGGTTTTTTACTTCCTCACTTCGAGCATACACCCGATCATCGAGAACAAAAATATCCGCAGATTGATCATCCTGAATGATTTCTTTTGCCAAATTATCACCAGAACTCGTTGCCGTATTAATGTTTTTCCCCTCTTCACATCCTGAAATGAATATCATCAGTAGAATAAACAATATTTTTCTCATAAAATCACTCCTAAAAAACATAATTTATTGAATAGTTAGAAATTATATATTATATTTGTAGTAATTTCAAACAAAAAGGAGCTTTGATTTTCATGAAAATCATAAAATTCTTACCCCTGTATTAGTTGCTGCCCTGTTTTTAATTTCAAGCACAATTGCTCACGCGAACGAAAAAGAAGATTGGCATTTTTACACAAAAAACATGACTTATCAGTTGGAAAGTGGCATGGACTCACTTATAAAAAAAGGATGGAATAATGCTGTAGATCAATGGAATGATGAAGGGATGAATCTTTACACTCATCAATCTTCGGTTAATAGGTTAGGGACCATTAATGAAACATCGTCAACTCTATATGGAAGAATGACGACATATTATAACACTAAAACTGGTAATGTAACAAAATTTATTGGAGGATTGAACGTCGGAAACCCTAACATAACTGGTTCGAATGTTACGACAAGCACAGCGACACACGAAGTAGGGCATGCTATGGGACTCGCTCATAATAGTAAAAATTCAATAATGAACTCAGCAAGAGATAGATCTAAACTGTGGTTCCCCACCTCATATGATGTCGAAACAATGAATGAAATTTATGAGGATACCATTGGATGGGATTCTGCAGCTACAATTTTGCCTCAGCCTAAAATAACTGCAACAGATGTCAATTTAAGTTATGACTTTCCTGTGACCGACGAGCTAAAAGATATGGTTAGTGAGTCGGATGTAATTGTGATTGGGAAATATCAGGAAGGCTATGAAAAATGGAATATGTTACGTGAACTTGAAGATATACACAAAGAAAGTTCAGAAGGTTTTGTCGAAGGGAGGTTATTTGATTTTAAAATAAACAAAATTATTAAAGGTGATTTGACCGAAGATAGTATTGTGATAAATCATCGAGTCTCTGAAACCATCAATGTAGATATTTCTGAAAAAGCTGAGGGAAAAGTTACATTTCCAGATCCAAAATTTGTAAATCCAGAAACAAATGAGACATACTTGTTGTTTCTTAAACAAAACAAGGAATTAAAGAACTATTATGGAGCAATTGAGCCTTTTTCTGTAACTATTGACGATAATAACTCCGTTCTCTTACAAAGCAATTTAATTGATGAAAAAGAAATTAGTCAAAGCATTAAAGTAACTGAGGATTTTATGGCGCACAGCAATGCTGAAGAATTTATTGAAGACAGTATAACTGGAATGAAGTTGGATGAGCTTCTTGAAAAGATTCAGTTCTTAAAAAATTAGAATAATCCATTGACTACAATATCTTTGTTTCAGTTAGGTTGGGCGTGTCTTCAAAGAATTTATCGTGTTTATCGTACTAAAAACGCCAGCTGGTTCCTTCAAATTTTAGATTACCGCGGGCACTGGTATTTCGGTAACGGGTAAGTATAGGACCCTTAGCCGCTCGAGACATTGAATTTTTTAGACATGCCTGGCTCACCAAAAAAGCCCCTGAATTGGGGCTTTTTATATATCCTCGGCTTATGCTTAATTAATATTAATGACGTTTACCTTTCCATATCCTCCACTGATAAATATATATATTCCACAACAATGTAATGATCCCTAATTTCAACTGTCAGAAATATGTTGTCTAAGTTGCGCGGCACGCCAGATACTTTGTGGTACTGGCCGTCCTTCCGTTTCCAATACCGAATGGACACCCTCGCCCCTTCCTCTACAGCTTTCTTTAATAGTTGATAGTGCTCTTCTGCAAGCTCTTCTGCAATAGCTGGCGGCTCCTGCCTAGACGAGTCTTCGTAATGGCGTTGCAATGCCCGTTTATGCTCAGGCAATATGAACGAGTGTTCCCACAAGATATGATTAAAATCTTTATAATCACGAGGGTCTCTTTTCATGAAGCAGGTGCCACCTTTCGAACGCCAAGAATGTTCTCCTTGCGAAAGGTTCTTATTTTTCGCTTTGTTTGACACATCCCTCTAATGTATTGATCAGTGACCGCCAGTAACTTAACATTTCGCTTAGTAAAGCTGCCGTCGCCTGCCATACATATGATGTTGATCGTCTCACCTATTCGCAGCATTCAACTTAAGAGAACACTTGTTCTTATTATGTGCGAATGTTCGTTCTGTATTCAATGAGAATATTTTAACACTTTTACCAAAAATAATTTATTTATAGTACTAACGATAGTGCAATAAGAGTATAGAAAGTATGAAAAATTTCGAGACGATGTAAGCTGTACTTACCCTTGCGAAGGCACGCTGAACTAAGTCGGCATCTTTCTTCGATCCGGAACTGTAGCCTATGATTTCACAGTTGTAAAGATTAATCAAAATACAGAGGTAGTGCCAATGATTTTTCACCCGGACATACGTCAGATCACTCACGACAACACGTAATTCTTGTTCTTGATGAAAGGCTCTGTTCAACGCATTTCCTATCTCTGATGTGTTGCACGCCGCACGTTTCGGCTTAAACTGAGCCACTGTGTACTTTGACACTAGACATTGTTCTTTCATGATGCGACTTATTCGTCGTCGTGAGACGAACCAACCTTGTTTCTCAAGTTCTTTTTTGACTTTCCGTTGTCCATAGATATGCCAGCTCTTTTGAAAGATATCGACAATCAAAGAGGACTGCTCATCACGAATACGAGCTTCATAGTAATATGTGCTTCTTGGCAGTTGTAGCACGGCGCACATTGGTGATACCGAGTATTTGTGTTGGTTGTTTCGAATCAATATCTAATTTCGCCCCATGATGAGCGCGGCTTGCTTTTGTGACTAGTTTAGATAGTTTCTATACCACTCTCCAACTTAAAAGGGGATTTTAAGTTAACCTAAAATATATACAAAACTGTTAAAAAATAAACATTATCTTTTTTCCTTATGGCTGTTTTTATTTCCGGTTCTATTAGGCGTCACGAGCAAATTATTCTTAGATCACGGGACGAAATTAAACCAAGAGGACTTAAATCATCGACTGACAACTGGAAAGGATACTCATATATTTTCTATAGATGCGGGAGTGCCGTTTACTTTTTTAGGCTTCTTGTTAGGGGTCGCAATAATACCGATTTCAATCCTCGTGCTAATTCTGGTGTTTTCAAGAATAATCAGTTTCTTCAAACAAAAAACGCCTTATTAAGGGGATTAATTCCATTCCTTGAAAAGCCAATGGCGCGCCGATTAAGCAAAATTAAAAGGCATGAGCCCAGTACAATACCGAGTTCATGCCCAGTTAGCTGCCTAACGGAATACCCATGTCTAACTTTAGGGTCACTTCGTTTACGCATCCTCTACAGGTGCTTTCTATCTTGCTTTATCTTACGGCAGTCGCTTCGAGCTCGATGCCGCCTCGTGCTGATTGGTGGACAGTGACTGTCACAGATTGGGGCGCGATGGCTTCAACGATATCATCGGCGATGCGGGCGGCGAGCGATTCGCAGAAGCAGCCTTCTTCACGGAAGGACCAAAGGTAAAATTTTAATGCCTTTGATTCGATACACTTTTTGTTCGGGGTGTATTGAATCGTCACTTGGCCAAAGTCTGGTTGTCCGCTGCGCGGGCAGATCGCTGTAAATTCCAGTGCGCGGAAAGTAATCGTTTGTACATTTGCTGCGTCAAAGGCTTCATTTTTCAGCACCGTTTTTGCCTGTTCGACACTCTCAGGACGAGGCATCGGTCCAGATGATGGTAGCCATGATGTTTCCTTCATATAAATTCCCCCTAGTTTTGATAATGCAGGATGGTTTCGAACTGCAATCTCTAGCGTAACAGAAGCAACAGATTTTGTCAGGAGCTCTTCACCTTTAGCCGTCTTGCCCAGTATAAAAATGGCGTATCTATGAAGGCGACAATGAATTTAAGCACGTACGTTGAGACAAATATTTGCCACCATACAGAGGCCGGCATCGTTCCTAAGAAGGCAATGGAACAGAAGACGAGTGTATCAAGTAATTGGCTAATCATCGTACTGACGTTATTTCGCAGCCAGAGGCGCTTCCCTCCCGTCATGATTTTCAAGAAGTGATAAAGTCCGACATCAATCCATTGACTGACTAGGAAGGCAGCTAAGCTACCGAGGGCGATGCGCCATTGCAATCCGAAGATTGTGGCAAATGCATCCTGTACCTCCG
Source organism: Litoribacterium kuwaitense (assembly GCF_011058155.1). Lineage (NCBI taxonomy): Bacteria > Bacillati > Bacillota > Bacilli > Caryophanales > Bacillaceae > Litoribacterium > Litoribacterium kuwaitense. The sequence goes on from NZ_JAALFC010000008.1 coordinate 9,303, forward strand.
CACCGTCTGCGCTAGGTGGAAAGAGAAGCGCCAGCTGCATAATGATGGTCATTAGCACTAACGCAAAAAAGCCGACCATGACACCGCGACGTGCTTCCTCTTTTCCGTATTTCTCGTTGAGCAAATCGGTCGCTAGAAAAATGGTCCCATAGGTGATATTGCCTAACGTCGCGACGATACCGAAGAGCTCAACGGTTTTGACGACTTGGATATTGGCAATGATGGTCGTGAACCCGATCCATACGAGTAGACCTGTTTTTCCAAAAAGTCGATATGTGATGAGTAGCATGAGAAATTGAATAAGCGCAAATATGAACCAAAACCCTTCTTGTGTAAAAGGAAGTGCCCATAAAGAAAAAAGCGTCATGTAAAAACCTCCAACATCGAATCAATTGATCGTACGTCTGACAAGGATTGACAAGGTCAAGAAGAATTATATCAGTTTTGTCAATGAAATGATTTTGGAAGCGCTATCTGTTCAGCAAAGGAAAAACGTAGTATCATCCAAATATGGGCGCATGTAAGTTTGAACTATTTTCATGTTAATGTAACAAGGACATCTATTGTTGGAGGCGATATCTATTGGCAGCGACAATGAGCATTATTATTCGTTTGGAGATGGATCGATCAAATGGAAGCTTCGGGAACGTAGCTAGCGTTGTTTCTGAGGCTGGAGGAGACCTAGTAGCAATTGACGTCATAAAAGAAGCGAAAGATCGGACAACCCGTGACGTGACAGTGAGAGTGGCAAGTCAGTCGCATGCCGATGAGGTTGTCAAGAAAGTGAGTAGCATTCGGAATGTGAAGGTCGTTCACGTATCTGATCGCACCTTTCTCGTTCATCTAGGCGGAAAGATTGAAATGCGTCCAAAGAGCCCGATTAAAAACCGTGACGATTTATCACGGGTCTATACGCCAGAAGTGGCTCGTATTTCGCAAGCCATTTACGAAAACCCTGACCTTGCCCATACATTAACCATTAAACGGAATACCGTTGCTGTCGTTTCGGATGGATCGGCAGTGCTAGGGCTTGGGAATATCGGTGCAAAAGCGGCAATGCCTGTGATGGAAGGGAAAGCGATGCTTTTTAAACAGCTTGCCAAAATTGATGCTCTACCCGTTTGTTTAGATACGCAAGACACTGAAGAGCTTATTCGGATTATTAAAGCCATGGCACCTACATATGGTGGCATAAATTTAGAGGACATTGCTTCCCCGCGCTGTTTTGAGATTGAGGAGCGACTGACGGAGGAGCTCGATATCCCTGTTTTTCATGATGACCAGCATGGAACGGCTGTTGTCATTTTGGCAGGGCTGTTAAATGCGTTGAAGATCGCGAACAAGCCCATTGAAGACGTAAAGGTCGTCGTTTGTGGCATTGGTGCGGCGGGCATTGCTAGCACAAAGATGCTCTTGAATGCAGGTGTGAAAAATGTCATTGGCGTCGATCGTGAAGGGGCGCTCGTGAAAGGAAAGCCTTATGCGCATAAAATGTGGGAGTGGTATGCTGAACATACCAACCCAAATGAAGAAACAGGAACGTTATCTGATGTGCTCAAAGGTGCTGATGTCTTTATCGGTGTATCAGCACCAAACTTGTTGACGGTAGACGACTTAAAAAATATGAATGACGACCCGATCGTTTTTGCTATGGCAAATCCGCTTCCGGAAATCTCTCCAGAGCTCGCAGAACCACATGTGCGTGTGCTTGCGACGGGCCGGTCAGATTTTCCGAACCAGATTAATAATGTCCTTTGTTTTCCAGGCATTTTCCGCGGTGCGCTTGACAGTCGGGCCACGAAAATTACGGAGAATATGAAGCTGGCTGCTGCCCAAGCGATCGCTTCATCCATTAGCGACGATGAGTTAAACGAAGATTACATTATTCCGAGTGTGTTTAATCAGGACGTCGTTAATCTTGTGAGTAAAGCTGTCGCAGATGCAGCACACGCAGACGGTGTCGCTCGTAAGCTTTGAACGTAAAATGAATTGATCTCAATGGCTACTCGTTTAATCCATTGAGGTGCTTTTCTTTTCTTTCGCTTCACTCGTATTTAGTTCACAAAAAGGCATGAATCCGGTCCGATCCGAGATTCATGCCTTTCGTATTGTCTGCAAACCTGTTCTTTCCTTAGTACATTTTAGTCTGCAAAAATGCTTAAGATTTCACTTGCGTCATTTAAAATGTAATCGGCGTTGCGCTCTTCAAAAGAGGCGCGTGCTTTTTGTCCAGACAGACCTGTTAATGTGGCGACAAAGGTGACGTCCATTGTTTTTGCCGCCATATAGTCAGCAAGTGAATCTCCGACGACATAGACCTCGCCTTTTTTAGACAGCGGGAGCGGGTGATTGATTGCTTCTTCCACAGGTACATCTTTCGTCAGCCAGCCTTGGACGTAGCAATATGGCTGCGGTTTGGCGAGCGGTGCTTTGGTCGGATAAAGTCGTTCAGCATCGAGGACGTCACTTGCCGAAACAATACGGTCTTTATCAAAATAAGATAAGAGACCGAGTGCTTCTAATGGGACGAGCGTTTCGATCGTCGGACGTCCCGTTCCGATCCCTAAGGTAAAGCCTTTATTTTTAAGTTCTTGTAAGACACCTGCCATTTTTTTTGGCTCGACAATGGGAATTTCGTCTTCAAGAAACCCTTTCTTTCCAGTTTGCCGAGGCGCTTTTCCGATCGATTTTTCTACGAGTGCATCACCAAGGTACCATTCCTGAAACGCTTCCTGACAGACGTCCCAAAGCACACTGGAGCGTGAAAATACGTTCGTTTCAATTTGTAGAGCGTTCCAGGCGATGTCGTTTAAATAAAGTAAAATCGCTTGCTTTTCAGCAGTGCTTGCTGAAAAATCTGGAACAAACGTCGCATAATCTGGCGTGAAGGATAAGCCTTCTGCCTTTTCTCGAAGCATTCCGAGTTTTTCATATGTAATGTCTTCTTTTAAGAAGTCTTCTACAAAAGTGCGGTCCTCTTTAACAATTTCCGCCAATACGCGAAGCATTTGATGGGAGAATGTTAGATAAACCATGTCCCAGTTGGCGTTAATTCCTCTGCCTTTAATAAAAGAAAGCACTTCGTCGTCGTGAAAGACGGTTTTACGAATTGCTCGAATGTCCTCCTCCGATGGCGCAGGTGAAAATGCCTCTCCATCAAGACCTAAATACTTGTCGCTTGTCAGTAGCTCCCAGACGGTCAGCGCTGAAGCATCGAAATAGCGCTCCTCGCTCAAGAGTACGCCGTCCACATCAAATAAAATGAGTTTTGCCATGATAACTCTCCTTTCACATCGTCATGCAATGCTTTAACTATAGCTTATTTTCTGTGAAAATTCGACACCCTATCGTTGGAAGATCTACTTTGACTATGTTCGCTTTGACAAAGGATTTGACCTAAGGTATAAAGAACAAGTTAAGGAGATGCCCAATTAAAGGAGGGAACGGGAGTGTTACAAGATATTTTACTTGCCGCGGATGGTTCTGATCACTCAGTCCGTGCGGCTGAAAAAGTTGTCGAAATGACTGGTGGAAACGGGACGGTCGAGGTCGTATACGTCATAGATAGCAGCTCGTCCAAACACGATGTCTTACATCACCAAAGTCAAGAAGAAATCGAGCAGGAAAGGCGTCAGCGCATGAAGCGGGTAGAGGATGTATTTGCAAATACGTCGCTGTCTGTTGAAGTCTTTTTCTTGCACGGAGAGCCAGGTCCAACAATTGTTGAGTTTGCCAACCGCAGACCGTATGATTGTGTTGTCATCGGAAGTCGGGGGCTGAACAAATTACAAAGCATGGTGCTTGGGAGCGTTAGTCATAAAGTAGCTAAACGTGTACAATGGCCTGTTCTCATTATTAAGTAATGAAGCCATGAAAAAAGACGGCCAGGAAGGATGGATGGCAAACGTTTTTCCTGTCCGCTCGATCCCGCGAGTGAAAAAATCTGTTTATATTTTATAAAATAGTGAAAATCTATACCTTTTTAATGAAGATTTCGATATAATCACCCTAACATGAAATCATCAGATAGGGGAGAAACGAATGAGACAACTGAAGATTGGCGTCATTGGTGCAGGAAGCATTAGTCATGCTCATTTAGGTGCATATCAGGCAAGTGAACACGCACATTTACAGGCGATTTGTGATATGAATGAAGAGCGTGCGCGCGAGCAAGCAAAAACGTACGATATCGCTGATGTGTATACCGATTATCATGAGCTTTTAGCAAGCCCTAATGTGGAAGCGGTTTCGATATGTACGTGGAATAACAGCCATGCGGAAATTGCGATTGCAGCGTTAGAAGCAGGGAAAGATGTCCTTGTCGAAAAGCCACTTTGTAAAACGATGGAAGAAGCGTATGCGGTTCAGGAGGCAGTCAAACGGACAGGACGGAAGCTTCAAGTCGGTTTCGTTCGCCGTTTTGGAGGCAATACGGACTTGGCTAAAACGTTTATTGATGCAGGTGACTTAGGTGACATTTATTATGCGAAGACATCGGTGCTTCGCCGTTTAGGAAACCCTGGCGGCTGGTTTGCGGATATTGAGCGCTCTGGTGGCGGACCAGTCATTGATGTAGGGGTTCATGTCATTGACTTGTGTTGGTATCTTATGGGTCGTCCGAAAGTGACATCGATTTCAGCGAACACTTATAAAAAGCTTGGTAACCGGCCGAACATTAAAAATTTAGAGTTTTATAAAGCGGCAGATTACGATGCATCGAAAAATGATGTTGAAGATTTAGCCAATGCACTTATTCGCTTTGAAAATGGCGCTTCGTTGGCAGTCGATTGTAGCTTTACATTACATAAGCGAAAAGATGAATTAAGCGCCACCATTTTTGGCGACAAGGGTGGAGCCGAAATTGAGCCTGAGCTGTATCTCGTTGGGGAGAAGCATCATACAATTTTAAATATTGAACCTCAGGTCGATGAGCGTACGTTTAGCTTTGAAAAAGGGTTTCAAGCACAAATTGAAGGATTTATTCAATATTGCTTCGGTGAAGGAGAGAATCGAAGCCCGGTCGAAGACGGCGTAGAAGTCATGAAAATGTTAACCGGCATATACGAATCAGCAAAACAACAAAAGGAAATTGTGTTTTAAATATATAATTTCAGCCCTCTAGGAGCATAGCTTGCACCTGAGGGCTATTTTATCGTCGTTTGAGTTCTGCCAAAACCGGGGAATAGTGCAGTAAGTCAAGGGATGCAGGAGGAGATACATTTGACAGAACGGCGATATGTTGTCGCAGGTCTTTTGCAAAATCGCCAAGATGCAATACGCATCATCGAGGTTCTTAAAAGGAGAGCCTATGATGAAGAGCAGATTTCTATCGTTGCGAGAGATGAAGAAGATCGTGAAGAGGTTGCTGAGAAAACAGGAGCAGAAGATGCCTTAGCCTCTTTGGAGGAGAACGCCACAAAAAAAGGTTTAGGTCTGGGACTGTCTAGTGGCATGCTAACAGGTGGATTTGCTGGTTTACTTGCGGAATTGGCTGCTTTTACTTTGCCTGGCGTCGGTCCTGTCATTGCTGCAGGTCCGCTGCTTTCTACGCTTACGGGTGCGGCGGTAGGTGCTGGAGCGGGAGGTTTGATAGGTGGACTGATCGGTTATGGTGTACCGAAAGAAGATGCTCGTCATTATGAGCAGCTCATCCAGTCAGGCCATGTGCTTGTTGTTGTAGAAACAAATACAGAAGCCGAAAGTAACTCTGTTTTAAAGAGGTTTTCTGGACATCAAGCAAAAGATGCTCATATCTATGAGAAAAAAAGTACGTAATTTTTTCTTAACGATTTTCGTGCGGAGAAAAAAAGCTGTCCGGCTAGGGACAGCTATACATAGGGGGGTGTGTTCAGTTACCTAAAGATACCATTTGAGTTTGAACGTGTATGGATTGTCGGTTTTAAAGAATGTGTTTACTTAACCACCCAGGATTTGAATCGTTTTAACATTCTTCAAGTTTTCGTTTTCCGCTTTTGGAACAACTTCCATACTTTCTAACACATCGTTGACATATTCATCGCTTGTGAAAGCTTCAAGTGCCATTGTGTTTACAAAGACGCGGTAGACGCCGCCAGCATTGTCATCGATAAAGTAAACAGCTGTTGAAGAACCATCCTCGTTATACGTATCAACCACTTTTGTAGAAGTTACGTTGAGGTCAGATTCAACGATTTCAGCGGAAAATCCTTCGTAGTCTTCCTTAGATTGCTTTTCTTCCTTGGCCGCTGCGTCAACGTCTGTGTTTTTCTCATGATTCCAAGAAAAGAAAACGTTACGGTTTTCTTTTTTGTCCATTAACATGATGACGTCGTCGCCTTCACCTTGAACCAATTCGTGGTTAAATGTATCGAAGTCAAAGAAAAGGCTGTGCGCTTTCGCGTTTTCAGCTGGTGCAGCAGCGACCACTTTTGAAGTCGTATTTTCTTGAGCGAATGTCTCATTCGCACCAACAGCGCCCATTGCTCCTACAGCCATTGCGCCAATAAGTGCTTTCGTTAAAAACTGCTTTTTCATGATTTGAACCTCCAGTAATGTTTTTTGTAAGGTGATTGCCTTACGAGTCTTAATATAAACGGAAGATGTATCACTGTAGGATCATTCTTCCATCAAATTTGCATCATTGACTTCTTTTTTTAGCTGAATGCTGAAGTTTACTTAATATCCCCTAGCTGATTTGTCATTTTGTGCTGCTTCAACACATTTCCAAAAACCACATTAGGTCATAAATATAAAAATAAGAGCTGGAAAGCCCAGCTCTTAACTATTGAATCTTATGGGGATCTTTCTATTTAAGCACGTGCCTTCCGTAGTGGTGTAATATGATTTTCAATCATCAGCTCTGCGGTCAACAAGCCAGACAGTGTTGCCATTGGTACGCCGCCACCGGGGTGCGTTGATCCGCCGACGAGGTACAGGTTGTCAAACACTTCGCTGCGGTTAGGAACGCGAAAGCCGCCGTTCACCTTTTTATCGGCTACGGTGCCATATATCGAGCCTCCGTTGGCACCATAAAGCTGTTTCAAGTCGGTCGGTGTAAACTGGTGCTCCCAAACAATATTGTCTGAATGGAGGGGGAGACCCATTCGGTTGAGCTTGTGCATGATGACATGGCGGTAGTGTTCAGCATCCGTCGTCCATTGGTCTTCGTCCATCGCCATTGGTGGCACGTGTGTCAGGACAAAAAGATTGTCTGTTCCAGAGGGGGCTTGGCTTGCGTCGGTCTTCGCAGAAACGCCAATATAGATCGTCGGATCATCTGCCGGAATACGATCGGTAAACATTTGTGAAAATTCTTTTTCAGGGTTTTTGGAAAAGAAAAAGTTATGATGGGCTAAGTGATCATACGCTCGATCCATCCCTAGCAGCATGACATGGCCAGAGACACTTGGATTGAATTTTTTTAATTGCTTTAACGCCTTCTTAGCTCGGGAAGCACCTTTTCCTTTAAACAGCATCGTATACGATGGAATCGCTTCTAAGTTAGAAACGATGACATCGGCTTCAAATATTTCTCCCTCTGTCGTCTTGACCGCAGTGACCTGGCTTCCTTTTGTAACAATTTCCTCGACTTCAGTATTCGTTTTAACGTGAACACCAAGTTCTTCTAAAAGGCGTGACATTCCACGAGCGATATTGTACATTCCGCCTTTGACATAATAAATACCTAAGCCGAGCTGAACATAGGCAAGCTGTGAGAGAACGGCAGGTGCCTGGTAAGGAGACGCGCCGACGTACATGACGAGAAAGTTAAACAGCTGTTGCAAGTGAGGGTGAGAGAAGTGCTTGGCGGATGCTTGTGCCACAGTTCGCATCGGGTCAAGGGACATCAATTCCTCCAGTGTATGTAATTTTCTTAGGTCATTGACGCCGGAAATACTTTCATTATAAAAGCTTTTCAAACACGTATCGTACATCTTTTTTGAATAGGAAAGGTAACTGAAAAATTCTGTGGCAGCAACGGGAGAGATGCTTTCAAGCTGCCTCATAAGCTTTGGAAGATCCGACGTTAAATCAACTGTCGTTCCGTCTTCAAAAAAGGTACGCCATTGAGGTTCAATGCGGATGAATTCCATATAATCGGCACGGTTTTTATTTGCACTAGCAAAAAGGCTATCTAATACCCAAGGCATCGTTAAAATGGAAGGTCCTGTGTCAAAGGTGTAGCCTGATCCACTCCGAATATTTAATTTACCACCCACGCGCTCATTCTTTTCTAGTAAAGTGACTTGGCATCCCTCTGCCGCCAATCTGATTGCTGTAGCCAAGCCACCTAAACCGCCACCAATAACGATTGCTTTTTTCAATTGTGTTCCACCTTTCCTAATAAATGAACGGAATGATTCGCTTTTTATTCTTTGCATAAGCTAGATAGGGTGCGCCAAACCATTTGTGTAATACTTTTTCTTCATTTTTTGCCCGCCATGCTAAAACAGGAAATAGCAAAAGCACCGAAGACACCAACCCGAAAGTCGTGCCAACGTAAAGGCTTAGACCTGTCGTCACTAATAGCAGTGCGAAGTAAAGCGGGTGACGTAAAAATTGAAAAGGTCCTGAAGAGATTAATCGTTCTGGACGCTGCACGAGGCGAGAAAAAGAGCCTGCCATTTGTATAATGCCCCAGTAACGTAAGCAAATTCCTCCTGCGTAAAGCAAAACGCCTAAGCTTTGCCAAAGCACGGTGTTTTCAATGGTTGACCAGTGGAAAATGCCATCAAGAATAATGACAGTAATCGTAAAAAGCATCGCTGCTGTCACATAAGTGAAGGAAGCATCGCGCACTTTTTTTGTCGAGCGGAAAAGAACACCTTCTAATGCCCAAGCGAGCGTTGCTACAATAAAAATAAGTTGAACCCACATGCCTGCACGCCTCCCTCAATGACCTTTCCCGTATTTAAGCGCCGAGAAACAGCAATTAGGCTAAATTTTCAAAAATGTTAAATGAAAATTTACATTACTTTTTTGAAAACTTGTCAACGTTTTGTGGAAAGCTGTATGACAAACGAAGCGTATGATATACTACGATGATGAATGAATTTGAAGTGAAGGAGACCTTACCATGTGTGGATTTGTAGGTTGTGTATGGGATGCAGCACAGGGGCAGGAACAGGTCAATGAAACGTTTAAACAAATGACCAATGTCATTACGCATAGAGGTCCCGATGACGCTGGATTTTTCCAAGATGACTACGTACAATTTGGTTTTCGTCGACTTAGCATTATTGATGTAGAAAGCGGACATCAGCCGTTAAGTTATGAAAATGAAAAATACTGGATTATTTTTAATGGTGAAATATACAATTATATCGAGTTGCGAGCAGAGCTGGCAGAAGAAGGGTATACGTTTGAAACGAAGTCGGATACAGAAACAATTGTCGCTTTATTTGCCGCGCGTGGAAAAGACGCAGTCAAGCGTTTAAGAGGCATGTTTGCTTTTATCATTTGGGATAAAGAGAAACGAGAGGCGTTTGGTGCTCGAGATCCATTTGGCATAAAGCCTTTTTTCTACAAGGAGCAGGACGGGCGATTGCTCGCTGCATCTGAGAAAAAAAGCTTGCTGATGGCAGAAGCAGACCACGACTTAAACGAGACAGCGCTTCAGCACTATTTAACTTTCCAATATGTACCGGAACCTTTTAGTATGCACGAAGATATTCAGAAGCTATTACCGGGTCATTGTTTTACGAAAAAGCCAGGACAACCATTGGCGATCGAAACCTATTGGCAAGCTTCATTTTCACCGGTACAGCAAAGTCGTGATGAAGCAATGACTGCAATTCAAGACGTGCTAAGAGATTCCGTCGGCGTACATATGCGCAGTGATGTACCGGTTGGGTCTTTTTTATCTGGCGGGATCGATTCTTCAGCCATCGTATCGATTGCTAAAGATTTCCACTCGGACATTTTGACTTTTTCTGTAGGATTTGACCATGAAGGTTTTAGTGAGGTAGATGTAGCTCGGGAAACGGCAGAGGTACTTGGTGTTAAAAATATCTTCCATATGATTACACCGGAAGAGTATATGAACGAGCTTCCAAGAATTATTTGGCATATGGACGATCCGCTGGCAGATCCAGCAGCGATTCCGCTTTATTTTGTTGCTCGGGAAGCTCGCAAGCACGTTAAAGTCGTTCTCTCAGGGGAAGGGGCAGATGAGCTCTTTGGTGGATATAACATTTATCGTGAGCCGCAGTCACTTCAACCGTTTAACTATATTCCTGTGACGTTTAAGAAGCTGCTCCGCAAGCTTGCAGCCGTTCTTCCTGAAGGAATGCGTGGGAAAAGCTTTATCGAACGAGGGTGTACGCCTCTCGAAGAGCGCTATATTGGAAATGCGAAAATGTTTACTGAGGAAGAGAAGAAACGACTTCTTCAGTCATATGATGCTTCACAAGCATACCAAACGATGACGAAACCACTTTATGACGCGATTCAAGGCTATCCAGATGTGAATCGAATGCAGTACATTGATATCCATACTTGGCTTCGTGGAGACATTCTCCTCAAAGCAGACAAAATGACGATGGCACATTCACTTGAGCTACGTGTTCCATTTTTGGACAAGGAAGTCTTTAAAGTCGCTTCTACCCTTGATCCGTCATTGAAAATCACAGGAGGCACGACGAAAGCGATCTTGCGCGAAGCGATGCGCGACATCGTGCCGTCACACGTGCTCGACCGCAAGAAATTAGGTTTTCCAGTACCGATCCGCCATTGGTTAAAAAATGAAATGTATGATTGGGCAAAGAATTTAATTCAGGTGAGTGGGACAGAAAAATATTTAAACAAAGCTGTCGTACTCGAGCTGTTGGAAAATCATCGTATTGGTAAGGGCGATTACAGTCGGAAAATCTGGACGGTGTTAATGTTTATGCTTTGGCATCAAATATACGTGGAGCGAGTGTATGATTTTGAGGCTGAGATGCTAGGCAATCAGCAAGCGATGTCTGTATAGACAGGCTATGCTCCCATAGAAAAACGCCCACCGGTATTAATGGTGCGCGTTTTTCTATGATGGAGAGGATTGCTGAATGGTTATTGCCTGTGAGCCCATTTGCTCCCAGGCTTGCTTAAATTGCTCCATAGGAATTTCTTTATTGGTGCTTCCATCAGTTGGATCATTAATAAACACATGTGTGTCATTATAGCCGGTAATGACGGCAGAGTGCTCACGGTATGTCGTCGTAATTGGTCCAGCGTCTGTTTGCCATGTCGTGAAGTCGGATTGTGGAACGGGCGCAAAGTGAATGGTTGTAATGACCCAAACAGGTTGACCTTGACCCACTGTTTCTAAAATAGATGCAAAAGGCAAGCCAGTTAAATTAACGGTTTGATTAGGTAAGTACGACTCTGCTAAATCCTGAATCGGTCCATGATAAACACCGAAGCCTGGCTGACGAAGGTCTTCCATATCGCCAACGAAGCCGATATGTGGATTTCCGAATGTCACTTTATCACCTGTTTTTTCATAAGGTGTCGGATCTTTTGCGATTTCCTCGGCGAGCGTCATTTTATCTGTTTCGACGCCAGCATGCTGTAAGAGCATGGCTAAGGCGGTGACTTCACATCCTCGTGGTAGCTCAGGGTGTTGTTTAATGCCGGGAACGTTAATCCGTTGCTCATCTGGTCGCGGAAGCTGTTTTGGAACATGGCTTGATTGCGAGACACCCATAGTCGAGGGTCCGCCAGGGGATGCTTGTGCGAGCCATTGCATCGAAAAAGCGTCATTTTTTACAGTGAAACCAAGGCACATTAAACCTGAAAATAAAATAAACGTAATAAAGATTGTTGTTTTTCGGGTGCGTAAAAGCTTTAAAAAGCCGATCAACAATAAGAGTAGGCATAAGACGACAAAAAGCCACTGAATGTCAGTCAAAACCATCACATCCTTTCGCTGAGAGGACAAAGTTAATTTTACATCGTATAAAACGGTGTATGAGCATAGTCCACATGACTTATATCGGCTGATTTGCACGATAAATTCACTGGAAAAAGAGGCGATTTTATGACAATCAGTCACCGTCAGCTGTTGCTGCAAATGCAAAAAGAAATCGATGCTGCCCTTACAGAGCAGGACGATGGACATCATCAGCATGTACGTGAGCGGATTGCAGCCGTTCGGGCGATGGCAGATCTCGTATTAACGGCAGAAGTTCAAGACGTGAAAGCTACTAGACAAGTGTCGCCACAAAAGCAGCATTCTGATGATGAATTAGCTCTTATGCAAGGAGCAACCTTTCGTCAAAACAAACAACATCCGTCATTTGGAGAAGACGAAGAAGAGGAAGCTAATGGAGATAGTATTTTTGATTTCTAACAAGCGCATAAAGAAAAAAAATGGGCGCACACTACGATATGTCGGTGGGGATGAATGGGAGGAATAAGGATGGAGACCGAAAATGAACTGCAACAGGTCTCATCTGATGTTGCAGCCGATCGTTCCTTGGAGCAATATCACATTTATATGAACAGCGATTATATCGGGATCAAAAAGGCTCCGCACGCTCAAGCTCTCGCCGAAGAAATTGAGGTGTTCTTCAATTCTCAAGGGATGTCAGATTTTGAATTTTTCATTGATGACGACCAATATGATATTACCATTGATATCGACGAAGAGCTTGCGCTGGAGGAAATGGAAGAAACGAAAGAAACGTTGTCCCTCTATTTACTTACGTAATGGGATGTCCTAAGGCACGAATTGCAAGCATATTCATGGTTCGATGTTGAGAACGCAAATGTCTTTGGGCTTCTCTGACGTTAATCTTTTTAAATTCAACGGTATGACCTGGCAGAAGCTGTGCGACTTTTGATTGTTCCATTGAAGCCACGGTCGCTATTCGTGGATAACCACCAGTTGTCTGCCGGTCTTGTAGGAGCAGGATGGGGTTTCCAGAGTGAGGAACTTGGACGCTCCCCCAGGTCACGCCTCCAGATAGAAGGTGATCGCCGTTTGCAAAAAGGCGCACACCGTCAAGGAAGAGTCCCATACGATCACCTTGTTTGACGGTAAAAGCACTGTGGTAAAATGCCTCAGTGCTTTTTTTCGTAAACCGCGCTTCATCTGGACCCGAGAGCACACGTAAAACGACATGCTGATCATACTTAGGTCTTGCTGATAGCGAAAGGGCTTTCCGCCATAGGAAGTGACGCTGTCCTACTTTCCCCGTCAACGTATCATGCGTACGTATCAACGTACCGATATCAGCCTTTGAATGAAAGGCCCCGCTCCCTAATATAGTGTTCACGTGCAACCCTCCGTTCACCGCAATATATGCTCGGGCGCCGGATATCGGCTTTCCAAATTTTACGACGTCACCCTTTTCCAGCTGCAATGCTTGCCACATTGGTGCAGGCTTCCCATTGACCGTAGGCGAAAGGTTGGCTCCTGTGATGGCGATAATGGTTTCGTGAAGGCACTCAAGCGTAGGACCAGCAAGCGCGACCTCGATCGCTAACGTATTTGGCTCATTACCAACTAAGAGATTTGCGACCTTGAATGCAAAAGGGTCCATTGCGCCGCCAGGACCTAAACCAATGGATTGATAACCATATCGTCCCGCGTCTTGAAGTGTCGTTTGCAAGCCTGATTGATGAACGTAAAACATATTAATCGTATTCATCACAATGTCGCCTTTCCGGGTGATTGAATGCGAATGTCCTGCTCAGCAAATGCGGTATGTAATGCTTTTACAAATGAAAGTGCATCTGGATGGTCTCCGTGAATACATAAGCTGTCGCAAGGAACATGTACATAGGAATCGCCTTCTGTATCGACACGTTGGACACGTTGCGCGGTTGCGAGCGAAAGCGCTTGAGCCAATGCCGCATCCCGTGATGTATGAAGGGCATGTGGATGCACTCGCGGGGTGAGTTGACCGTTTTGCTGATAGGTACGATCGACAAAGGCTTCCGCCACTGTTTGCAGTCCCGCGCGTTTCCCTTCTGAAATGAGCGCACTCCCGGACAGACCGTAAAGCAAAAGGTCTGCTGAAGTATCGGCGACCGCTTGGGCAATCGCTTCGGCAATCTGTTTGTCAGTCGCTGCCATCGTATATAGCGCGCCGTGGGGCTTAACATGTGTCAGTATCGTTTGTTCCACATAGCAAAATTGTAGCAGTGCACCGATCTGGTAAATCATCATTGCATACACTTCTTCTGGGGACACCGCCATGGCTCTGCGACCAAAGCCTTGCAAATCAGGTAAGCCAGGGTGTGCTCCTATGGCAACACCGGCTAATTTGGCTTTTTGAACGGTGTGTCTCATCACTTGTGGGTCGCCAGCGTGAAAGCCGCAGGCAATATTTACAGATGAAACAAAATGCATGATTTCCTCATCCATACCGAATGTATACGTACCGAAACTTTCACCAAGATCACAATTCACATCAATCGTTTGTGAGAAGGATGAATGCATCATCTCTCAACTCCTTTTTTACTAACTTAGCCAACAAGTCTCCATTCGCAAGGAATATAGCCTAAATGAGTAGGCGGAGATAGATTGGCTTGTCAACAAGCGCACCTTTTGACGTATTAATAGAGCGAATATGTTGGTGTGTGTTCAAGAAGTGTTCTTTGGCAACTGGATAGATGACGTTGCATGGAGAAACAAAAAAGCGAAACCTAAACGAAGGATTCGTGCGTGAAATAGCCAAGTCAATAAAGAAACTTCGAATTATAGGACATCAAGGGTTGGAGTGTCCGAAATCACTCATGAAGATGAAGGTTGCTTTCGTCGTAGAAATAAGAAGCCCCCACCTCAAGCGAGTTCAGTGGTGAGTCGTTCACAACATATGATCATTTTTCCATAGGTGTGGAGAATGGTGTAACGCCTCATAAACATCACGCTTAATCGGTTGAAAAGCCAACGTATCTCCAGCTTTCAAGTAGCAAGGCGGATCGTTGTCAGGTAAAAAGAGAGGTAGTGGGGTGCGGCCAATCAGCTGCCAGCCTCCAGGGGAAGCGACGGGGTATATGCCAGTTTGCTGCCCTCCAATTCCTACGCTTCCAACTGGAACGTGCGGACGCGGGTTACTGCGCCTCGCCATCGACAATGGCTTTGGCAGTCCTTTCAAATAGGGAAAGCCAGGCAAAAAGCCGATAAACTGTATCGTATACGTTTGTTGACTGTGGAGGTCAATCACTTCATCTGTTGTCATCCCGGCATGGCTAGCGACCGCTTCTAAATCAGGCCCGACTTCACCTCCATAGCATACAGGGATCAACCAATGCTTTCCGTATGGCGTGTTTGCAGGGAAAGAGAGCGTTTTTAAAAATAGGTTTATTATTGCACAGACGTCTTTATAGGAAAAAATGAGTGCGTCATAATGGATATGGATGGTTTCATAACCGGCGACAATATCAACAATTCCGAGGTGCTGGCTTGGAAGCAGCTGTGCTTTTTTCAGCAAAAAAGCTCGTTTGCCATCAGGAAGAGAAGGGAAATGAACGAGAATGGCCTGGTCACCATCAGGTTGCAAGGTATAATGAATTTTTGTCAATGCCAAGCTCCTTTCATTCGGTCATCACACGATTGTCACAGAGTGGGTGGAAAGGAAAATGCTATCTCTAGTATACTAAAAGAGAGAACGTCTGAATACGGACTAGTTTAACCACCACTTTAAAGGCAGGTGATCAATAACGTATGTTAAAGCTATTTTTAGTCATTGGTAGTATTAGTGGATTTCTAGCAGTGGCCATCGGTGCATTTGGCGCACATGGTCTTGAAGGAAAAGTATCGGAGCGAATGCTAGCCAATTATCAGACCGGGGTGCTTTATCAAATGTTTCATACGATCGGTATCCTAGGCGTCGCAATCGTTTCCTCCTTCTTTCAAACCCCTCTTTTACTTTGGTCGGGATGGCTAATGGTCGCAGGAATCGTGTTTTTCTCTGGAAGCTTGTATGTCATGGCGTTGACCGGGAAAACCATTCTTGGCGCGGTGACTCCAATTGGTGGTGTTCTGTTTTTAGCTGGATGGATTTTATTAGCCATCGCCGCTTTCAAATATGCGTAAAAAAAACCCGCAGACCTTTATTGAATACCTTCTCACAACGAGGCTTGGAGGATGGATTCAATAAGGCTTGCGGGTTTATTATGAATGCACTAGGAAGAATGTTAAGGCTTTTGGACGGCAGGCAAAAAATCGCCTTTTTGTAGCTTTTCAATAAAGTGATCACTCGCTAGAGGCGTACTAAAGAGATAGCCTTGATATTCTTCGCAAGCTTTGAGTTGGAGTGCATGTAGCTGATCGAACGTTTCCACCCCCTCGGCGATGACGTTAATATTAAGACTGTTGGCCATGTTAATGATCGTGTTTACAATCGCTTGATTCTTCGGGCCTTCATTCATCGCCTTAATGAATGAGCGATCGACTTTTAGCGTATCTAAAGGAAAATCTTTTAAATAGCTGAGTGACGAATATCCTGTGCCAAAATCATCTAAGGACAGCCTTACCCCTAATGCTTTTAGTTTCTGCATGAGTGGCACGGCATGCTCCGGACGCTGGACAATCGACTCTGTTAGCTCAAGCTCCAAATAGTGAGGGGCTAACCCTGTATTTTGTAGCGTTCGCTCGACGATTTCTGCAAAGTTGCGTTGCTGAAATTGAAGGGAAGAAATATTGACACACATACGCGGTATGATATGTCCTTCATCTTGCCAAGCTTTTGCTTGCCTGCACGCCTCTTCTAGTACCCATTCTCCAATTGGCAGAATTAACCCCGTTTCTTCTGCCAATGAGATAAATGAGCCTGGTAGCATTAAACCGTATTCCGGATGTTGCCAACGCAAAAGAGCCTCTACGCCTTGGAATTCCATAGTGCTATTAACCTGAGGCTGATAAAACAATTCAAATTCATTTGTTGCTAAAGCTCGTCTCAAGCCATTTTCCATGATCAGTTTTTTAGACATTTCCTCATTCATTTCATGGGTAAAAAATTCATAGTTGTCTTTCCCGTTTTTCTTTGCTCGATACATTGCAAGGTCTGCGGCTTTGAGTAGGTGATCTGAATTGATTCCATCGCCGGGGAACATACTTAGACCTGCTGACGCAGAGATGTATAAGTCGTTGCTGTCGATTTTAATCGGTTCATTTAAAATGTGTATAATTTGTTTCGCTGTCAAGCCTGCCGAGTATTCCGTGCTATCAATGAGAACGACGACAAATTCGTCACCACTTAGGCGTGCAAGTACGTCTGTTGGTCGAAGGCAGCTTTGAATTTTATGCGACACTTCAATGAGCAGCTTGTCGCCAACTTTATGTCCGAACACATCATTGATGTTTTTAAAGCGATCAAGGTCAATAAACATAACAGCTAAAGACGTTTGATTTTTTGTTGCTTGCCTTATATGGGTATCAAGTTGCTCGTGTAATAGGCGCCTGTTTGGCAAATTTGTGAGGTCGTCTCGGTATACGAGTTGCTGAATTTTTTTCTGTGCACGCAAGCGAACGGATATATCACGGATGATCCTTGTCACGATTGTGCGTTGACCAATGACAGTTGAAGAGACAGTCATTTCTACAGAAATCAATTGCCCGTTTTTCTGTTTCCCCTCAAGCTCAAGATTTGGTTGAGACGAGTTGAAGTGAGTCTTTAAACCTCCGCTGTCACTGACTGCTGGAACGCTATGATCCGGCAGGATGAGATGTATAGGCTTTCCTGAGACTTCGTGACTTTCATATCCAAATATGTCTTTAGCAGCATGATTCCAAGAAATGATCGTACCTTGTTCATCAGTGATGATAACTGCATCGTGAGAACTCATCAAAGCAGCTTCATACAAGCGTGATTGCGTACGTCGATATGTGCTATATCTCATGGCGGAGAATACCATAATAAATACAGAGAAAAAGATCGCCCCGATCAAGGAAACGAGTATTTGCAATTGATTAGGTGATAAGGGTGAAATGAGCGTGGTGGAAGCACCTACATAATGAATGCCTGTGATGCCGCCACTCATCATAAGCGTACGGAGCCACAAAGATGTCGGTTGATTATTATTTTCTGAAGCCTTTGCGGAATCCTCGAGTACTAAAATCAAGGAATAAGCACTTACGTAAAAAATACCTATGGTTAAAAAGAATAGCCCAAGGCTTCCATAAAGTGAATTCATTTCATATGCATAAATCCATCCCAGACTGATGCTAATGCCTAATGCACCTAAGACTCGATAAATAGTACTGACAGTCTTTAAACTGACGAGGTAAAATACAAGCAACGAAGCAAGAGTAAATAACATCATGGAGGTCATATGAATAGAGGGCTCAGTCAATATTGATAAGCGACCAAGAGAGATTTTTACCATAATTAAGATCGCCCAGTGACCGAATCCTAGAGTGAGAGCTCCTCTCGCAATCCAGAACCATGACCGCCGTAAGCTAGACTGAGACAAGTGGCTAGAGATATGTAATACGGCATGAGAAAATACGAAAGCAACAATAAACGAAAGTAGAACGAAGAGCCATTGGTCCATAGAAGAAGGCATGAGGTAGTTCACTCCTTTTAACAACAAATCGACGGTCATGTTAAATGGGTATTTGAGACTATTAAAAAACATAAAAAGTCTTAATATAGGTATAATAGCTTATCTCGTGAAAAAAATCTATGGATAACACATGATTTTAGAATGATTCTTAAGTAAATAATACTACTTTGAAAGAAAAGCAGTCGACTTAAATTTGAAAAAGCGGCTACATTAAACGAACATCTGTGCGGTCCGACTCGAACATAAACTCTTTTTCGTAGAATCGAATGCTAAAAACGAGTCCTATTAAAATCATATTACTTAAGAGCGAGCTTCCGCCATATGAAATGAATGGAAGCGGAATGCCTGTGATCGGAAGAAGCTGCATTGTCATCCCGATATTTTGAAAGATGTGAAACGAAAGCATTGAAATCATGCCTATGCAAATATACGAGTCATAAGCCCTTCTCGTCGTGATAGCGATCTGGGTTAAATGGTAGAGGAGTAAAAAGAAAATGCCGATTAAGAAACTCGCTCCAATAAATCCGAATTGTTCGGCAATGACACTAAAGATAAAGTCTGTGTGGCTTTCGGGAATATAAACGTCACGCTCACCGTAAGCTTTTCCGTCCATTTGTCCAGATCCGATGGCCATCATCGACCGAATGAGCTGCAGTCCGTCCCCGCTTGCGTACTCTTGGGGAGACAGCCATGAATAGAGGCGTCCCAGTGCATACCTTTCCACGCCGACTGCCTCAAGCCATTCGGGCTTAGAAAGAGCGATGTAAATCGCTCCTCCGGCAATCGCCCCACCACTTCCAAAAACAAGGAAAATCCAATGCCACGGAATGCTCGATACTAAAATATAGCCGCAGAGCATCGCGATAAACACTAAACTTGTGCCGAAATCGGGCTGTTGCATAATTAAGCTTAACGGAGCCATCGTACAAAGCGAAAGCTTTCCGATTAACCACAGATCAGTCTTGTGACTTCTTGATATGTGAACGTCTTTGTGCCTTTTTAAAATGAGGCTCATCGCCATGATGTATGTAATTTTGGCAAACTCCGAAGGCTGAAGTGTGCCGAGCCCCGGGAGGACAAACCAGCTTTGCTGCCCTTTAATAACTGGAGCGACTGAGTCAGGAGCGAGCAGAAGTGCCAAAAGAACAAATAAGGAGAAGCCGTACAAGTACCAGGTCATTTTTTCGTATTGTTCTGGTTCAAATAACATCATGACAAAAATGATACATGTGCTACCTAATAAAACGATCCCTTGTTTAAAAGCAAAATTTTGCTTATCGGGCATTGCCATTTGTGCACTATAAATGCTAGCTATACTAAAGATTGACAGTAAAAGAAGCAGCAAAAACAATGTCCAGTCTATTCGATCCGAAATCCGTTTGGTCGAGTTATCTCTCATCATCGTGACCACCTCACATCTTGAAGCATTGTTAATATAATAAACCAATGATAGGGCGTTTTCTTAGAATTGTTCTTTTTTTTAGACGAATGAGTGCGTGCAAAAGCTTCATTTTTTGAAGAAAAAAAGAAAAAACCGCTGGCAAAATGCCCCGGTTTTATCTATCGTTCGTGTGACGCTTATCGTGGCGGATATGTTGACTGTCCACCGCCTTGGCCAAATGGGTAGTCATACGCAATTTCTTCATCAAAGGTAATGTAATCCAAGTAAATGGTGAGTAACAAGTAGCGCTTTCCTGTGTTTCGGTCGCTTATGATGATGTGATCTCGCCCAGCGGCTTCGATGATCCCTTTAAAAATCTTTGAATTCCATTCTTCGCTTTCACCAAAGGTCATGTAGATGGTCGCTTCTTTTCCGCGGTTTAGCCGCAGAATGTTTTCAATATACGACTGTTGCAGCGGAAGCATGCCTGGCGTGTCGGAAACCCCTTGAGTCGCTTGGGGTGGGCTCATTTGCTGAGGCTGTGGGCTGTAACCATAAGAAGGATAGTAGCCGTATTGACCTTGACCTTGAGATGGATAACCGTAATAAGAGCCAGTCATGCCATATTGATGTTTTGACATTCTCACTTCTCCCTTCTATCCGCCGTATACGGCTGGACATTCAGATTGGGTGGGGATAAAAAAGCAGTGCGACTTGTAGCGGCCAGAGTTATACTGACCAAACCATTGGGTCGGGCAGCCACCAGGAGGACGGAAAAAGTACAGCGCATAGCTACCAGGATCATACCGAATGCCTTTAATCACTTGGCGGGCAAGTCTCTTTTCATTCTCTCGAGCTCGTTGATAGAAGTAACCTTTCTGTGTTGCCTCAAAGCCCCCCGGAGATTGAAAGATCATACGTTCCAACGAATTGATGTCAGAAAAATCCAGACATCTGGCACGGACACGATTGACACCAACATTACCGACGAGCAACATGCCTAAGTCTCCATCGCCCTCCGCTTCGGCCCTCATCAGTCTTGCGAGCAATTCCACTTCCTTCTCGTTATAAGGAACGACGGCCATATGACCACCTCGCTTTTCCTGTATCGTCATGGTGTAGTCATTATCTACATGTATGCACGTCCTGAGCGAGATAGTACTCTGAACATATAGAACGCACATAAAAAGCCCCTCTGTTAGTCAGAGAGGCGCAAAATGTAGAGAATGTTATTTCTTAATTTTGTCAGCACTTTTTTCATATCTTAGCAACTCGTCAATTCTTTGTCAGCCTAAGCGTGAAGTCGAGGAAGCCCCGAATAGAACCTCAGTTCATAAGAGGACGAAGGAGACGAGACGGTCGACGTATGCGAGGGTATGCCAACAGGCTGAGCCCCTCTGACTGATTATCAGAGAGGCCCTGAGAGGAGTGGCAGCATTAGACATGAAAATACGAGGCGATGTCTTCAACAGGCAAACGTTGCCCGACATAAAACGAACCGAATTCACCGTAACGTGCACTTACTTCATCAAAACGCATTTCATAGACGAGTTTTTTAAATTGCAGGACGTCCTGGGAGAATAAAGTGACCCCCCATTCCCAATCATCAAAGCCGACTGATCCGGAAATAATTTGTTTGACAGCGCCGGCGTAGCTACGGCCGATTTTTCCGTGGCTGTACATGAGCTCACGTCGTTCGTCCATTGGAAGCATATACCAATTGTCTTCGCCATCACGCCGCTTGTCCATTGGGTAAAAACAGACATACTGCCATTTTGGAAGAATGGGCTTTAAGCGGTTTTGGATACGTGGATCTTCCTCAGGATTTTCGCTGCCGGAAGCCATATAATTTGAAAGCTCGACGACAGACACATAGGAGTATGCAGGCACGAGAAATTCTGCCAATGTCAATTTATTAAATGAAGTTTCGATGTCGTTTAACTCGTCCATTGTTGGGCGAAGTGTCATGAGAAGCAAGTCTGCTTTTTGACCAACAATTGTAAATAATCCGTGACTGCCTTTCTTTTCTTTCTGGACAAGATCAAGACGATCTAGCCATTCGTTGAACTCTTTAAGAATACCTGCCTGCTCATCACTTGTGAGTCGTTTCCAAGCAGTCCAATCGACCGTCCGAAAATCGTGGAGAACATACCAACCGTCAAATGTTTTTGCTGCTTCATTCATCTATGTTCAAACTCCCTTCAATAGTTTTAAAAGGTCAATGTATGATTTTAGGTTACGTCAATCATACTATATCACAATTACGAAAAGCGCCCAAAGCAAGGGAGCATGATGTCACAGAACGTATACAACTTTGCCGGAATTAAAGGAGAATGATTGCCCTGTGTGGTTTTGTCTTATGAAGCAAGAACTTGTGAAAGCCTATACAATACGTTTTTGCTTATAAAAGTCTCTTTTCATTCGTTCGGAAAAGGGGTATGGTGAGGTAGATATTTGTTTCAATAAAGGAGGCCTTTAAAGGTATGGAAGGTTGGTTTCAGTCCGTCAAAGAGAAAGCATCACGTCAAAAAGCAACCATCGTATTTCCGGAAGCGCAAGATGAGCGGATTTTACAGGCCGTCAGTCAATTGCAAAAAGAAGGCGTTGTTTCACCTCTTTTAATTGGAAATGAGGCAAGTGTACAAGCTGCTGCGGAAAAATCTGGTATCGATCTTGGAGGAATTCAAGTATATGATCCAGCGACTTATGATGATATGGATCGTCTAGTCGAAGCGTTTGTTGAGCGGAGAAAAGGGAAAGCAA
Organism: Litoribacterium kuwaitense; assembly: GCF_011058155.1. Taxonomy (NCBI): domain Bacteria; kingdom Bacillati; phylum Bacillota; class Bacilli; order Caryophanales; family Bacillaceae; genus Litoribacterium; species Litoribacterium kuwaitense. The sequence goes on from NZ_JAALFC010000008.1 coordinate 31,927, forward strand.
CGGAAGCACAGGCTCGCGACATTTTAACGAATGTAAACTATTTTGGGACGATGCTCGTTCACTTAGGTATCGCCGACGGCTTAGTGAGCGGGGCGACGCATTCGACTGCAGATACCGTTCGGCCTGCATTACAAATCATTAAAACAAAGCCAGGTGTCAAAAAAACATCGGGTGTTTTTTTCATGGGCAAAGGAACCAATACTTATGTTTTTGCAGATTGCGCCATTAATATTGCCCCTGATGCAGCTGATTTAGCAGAAATTGCGCGGGAAAGCGCGCAAACAGCGGAGTTGTTTGGCGTTGATCCACGCGTTGCGATGCTGAGTTTTTCTACAAAAGGATCGGCTTCTTCTGAAGAAACAGAGCGTGTAGCTGAAGCAGTTCGGATCGTGCATGAGCAAGCTCCGGAGCTCGTTGTGGATGGAGAATTTCAGTTTGACGCAGCGGTCGTTCCGGCGGTTGCTCAAAAGAAAGCACCAGATTCTCCAATTCAAGGAAATGCAACAGTTTTCGTATTCCCGAGTTTAGAGGCGGGGAACATCGGCTATAAAATTGCCCAACGTTTTGGGGAATATAGTGCAGTTGGTCCAATACTCCAAGGCTTGGCAAAACCGGTTAATGACCTGTCGCGCGGTTGCAGTGCCGAGGACGTCTACCGACTAGCTTTATTGACGGCCGTTCAGTCTAGTCAAAATGATTGATTATAGAAAAACCAGCCATTATTGCTCGTGGCTGGTTTTTTAGCGTATGTTGCGTATATCATTGTTTAAATCAGGTGTTGAGAGATGCTTTCATTTCTTGTGACCAATCGCTTTTTGTAATAAACGAATCGATCGTGTTCAGATTCCGAAAGAGATTCGTAGGCAAGCGAGGCGCCGTTTTCATGTAGAACATCTGCGAGAAGTGACATGAGGGAAGTGACAGTTAATTTTTGTCCGGTGAGCTCTTCCAAAGAACCCATCACTTCTGGCTGAAGATTAGGAATCGAAGCCAATGGCTTACCATTTGCAGCTTTTTTATAAATGTCCTGGATGAACCTTGCTCGGGCGCTCCCGCTGCCGGATATACAGAGGTACACTTGGACTGCTACAGCACCACGAATACGCCTTTGGGAGATGCCGGCAAATTTTCTGCCGTTGATGCTTAAGTCATAACTTCCCGGACAATAGGAACCTTTAATTTCGCCAACCTCAAAATCGATGTGGCGAGTTTGAAGAGCTTTATGGAGAAGCGCGACCATGGTGTCGTAGCCAGTGGAGATCGAGCTCTTTTTCGCTTCTTTCATAATCATGCTGACATTTAAAACGGCAGAATCTAATGCAACGGCGAGGCCGCCCGAATTGCGAACGACGACATCAGTGTTTTGGTCGTGGATATAGCGAATCGCCTCTACAATGTTTGGCAGTCGTGCATCTTGAATGCCAAGAACAACCGTTGGCAAGTGAACCCATCCGCGCAGGATAGGGGGACTTCCATTTTTCCCAACCGACTCACAAAGTGTATCATCATATGCAAACGAATCAATGGCACGAAACGATGGATTTGGTGTCGTTTGATCAATGAGTCTCCACATTGCAGTTTCTTTTAAGTCCATATGCAGTCAAACTCCCTTCGCCCATATATCATATACCGAAAGGGGCTGATGGGAAAGAGGATCTCCTTTTTCTTGCTGGGCATACTCAAAATTTAAAAACCACTTCCTCGTAGTACAAGGAAGCGGTAGCTTTAAAAAGTATACGGACTACTAGCTAGGAGGCCTGACGTAGAAGTGTAGTCAAGGTTAACGACGCATTGACATATGATCTTCGCTAAGCTGATTCATTTTATCATCCAGTCGCTGACTTAAATCGACGAGCTTTGGGTCTTGAAGATTGTCGAGCGATTGATAAAGCTTGTACATTTCTTTTCGAAGCAATTCAATCTCGTCAGTTAAATGGATCACACTTCTCACAAGATATGCCTCCTTTGTCCTATGATCGGCCGAAAGATGTATCCTGATTACATTTTTTCCAAAAATATCTTACTTATATTATAGTCCAAATGAACTGGTTAGGGAAGAGTTTTCAGCGAACTAGATTGAATAATTGCACATTTTAAATGAATATTGTACATTCTTTCTTTCCACTGTTTAGATTTTACCCATAGTCGATATTTCATTCAACAAGAAAGTGATTAAAAGTATGCTAAAAATGAAAATGTATAAAAAAAATGACAGACATCGCTGTATTTCGTATGATTTCGACAGGGGAGCGGTGATAACAAAGATTCTCTCATTTGGAGAGTTGTCATCATTGAAAGGGACGCTGTAAAATAACTTTATACTAAAGAGTGCACATCCACACATCTTTTTTCTTTCCGGTATGTAAGTGTATTAGCAAGGTGAGGGGTTAGAAGCTTGGACATGAATACTAAATTGCTTGACTGATATGCAGGAACATCTGCATGTTGAGCTGAAATCTTGAATGAAGGACATATTTACCTAGATAAAGTTAAGGTCACGAGCATGACATTTCATAAAAGCACTTTACTTTAATCATAAAAGCACACTTACGGGTAGGTTAATAACGATAAAAGTATAGGCTGAGAAAGCGAGGCTTCAAGGCCATGGGATTCACGGCAGAAAAACTAGAAGAAGAAAAAGTATTTAAAGATCCTGTTCATCGTTATATTCATGTCAGAGACAAGCTCATTTGGGATTTGATAGGGACAAAAGAATTTCAACGGCTCCGACGTATTCGCCAGCTCGGTACTTCGTATCTCACTTTTCATGGTGCTGAACATAGTCGCTTTAACCATTCCTTGGGCGTGTATGAAATTGTTCGGCGTATTGCTGAAGTGTTTAAAAATCGTCCGCATTGGCGGGAGGAAGACCGGCTGCTTTGTTTAACAGCTGCTTTGCTGCACGATATTGGGCATGGGCCTTTTTCGCACTCCTTTGAGAAGGTATTTCACCTCGATCATGAAGTGTGGAGCCGAAGGATTATTTTAGGGGACACGGAAGTCAATCAAGTGTTAAAGGCGGTTGATTCATCGTTTCCACAGCGCGTCGCTGACGTCATTGAGAAAACGGATGAGAACAAACTCATTGTCAGCCTCATTTCGAGTCAGGTAGATGCCGACCGAATGGATTATTTACTCCGAGATGCTTATTACACTGGCGTAAGCTATGGTCAATTTGATATGGAGCGCATTTTGCGCGTCATGCGCCCGACAGATGATCAGGTCGTCATTAAGCATAGTGGAATGCACGCGGTTGAGCATTATATTATGAGCCGCTATCAGATGTATTGGCAAGTCTATTTTCACCCCGTCACGCGAAGTGCAGAAGTGATTTTGACAAAGGTACTCCTGCGTGCAAAGGAATTGTATGAGAAAGGGTATCCGTTTCAGCATCCGCCTTTACTTTTGCAAAGCCTTTTTCGTGAGAAAGTGACTTTAGATGAGTATCTACAGCTGGATGAATCCATTGTATTATATTATTTTCATATGTGGCAGCATGAGGAAGATGAGATTTTAAAGGATTTAGCCAATCGGTTTATGAATCGCCGCTTATTTCAATATGTTGAGATAAACACTGAATTACAGATGAAGCAATGGATGGAGCTAAGTCGTTTGTTTGAACAAATTGGACTTGCACCGGAGTATTATCTTGTCGTTGATTCTTCGTCTGATTTGCCCTATGATTTTTATCGGCCAGGTGAAGAAGAGGAGCGTCTTCCGATTCATTTATTAATGCCTGGAGGAGAGTTGCAAGAGCTGTCCAGGCAATCGGATATTGTGGAATCCATTTCTGGAAAGAAGCGAACAGATCACAAACTGTATTTTCCGAAGGATTTACTAGACAATGCAAGAGAGCATGAGCGAGAGAAAAAGAGGATTTTGGACATTCTGTATGGCAAGGGGTAATGCCGAGTGTTAATGGAACATGCCAAGCTACTTAAAGTACTAGCAGATACAAAGAAGATCACTGGTCGCAAAAAACTGCAAAAGATGATTTATATTGCACAAAAGCTGCACTATCCTTTTTATGAGAAATTTGAATTTCATATGTATGGTCCTTATTCAGAGGAATTGACTTTGCAAATGGAAGAGCTTGATCATCTCGGATTAGTACGGGTTTATAAAGAGGAAAGTGAAGAATTGCTTTTTACAATGACGGAAGAAGGGGAAGCTTTTTTGCAGCAGAGCAATGTCGAACTTCCTTCTACGTGGGCGTGTATGAATTGCTTAAATCAGCAAAGCGCTCGTTTTCTTGAATTAGTCGCTGCACTTCTTTACTTTGGTCACCTTCCTATAGAACAGCTTCGGCAAAAGGTCGCTATGTTAAAAAGACAGCCGCAATATGAGCAAGTTGAGATTGATGAGGCGTTCCACTTTATTCAAGCGTTGAAAGAAAGGCAGTTTTCGCTAGCTTGATTCTGCTAGTTAGAGATTGGTCATCGTCATGTGATACACTGAAGGGAAATATCGAAAGCAGCTTTTGAAAGGGGCGTGTCACCAATGAGTGAAGAAAAAAAGCGAACGAGTACACAGTTTAATATTCTTAAAAACGATTCAACGGACGGTCATGGTGGCTTTGGTGTAGGCTCTATTAGTCTTGAAAATGTCTCGCCGGTCATCATTGATCCGGAAGAAGAAGAAGTGTTTATTGATATGGGGGCTTTACATGCGCGTTCGAAGGTGGAGCGTCGCTTGAAATTTGTCCCTAACCGAGAGGAAGTGCCTGATGGCAAGCTCTATTGGATCGTTTGGGTCACTGTGGAGCGAGGAGACGAAGGTCCATACTATGCGGGGCTTGGCGGCTGTGAGATTCGTACCAATCGTTCCATTAAACGAGGCTATAAGTCGATGCCGGAGCATGTCAATCATATGGATAAATCAATGAAGCATCAAGTCGCTGTCAGTCATATGGATGAAAAGTCACGCCAGTTGCTTGCTGCCTTTTTAAAGGAATACGATGAGGGGATGTGGCAACGTTCATCCGAGTCGCTCAAGGATGCGTTGTAAATTTGAACATTTTATGAACGTTTGGCATAATGCTTGAGAAAGCGCTATAAAGTAGTAAACTTTGTAAAAGATGCACACATAGCATCTAGGACAAAAGAGGCTGCGCTCTTTTTTTGTGAAGGCTTTTGACCCAGGCCCACACGAAGAAGAGACAGCCTTTTTTATATGCCATCACGCCATTCCCCCATAACAGTTCCTGTAAGCAATGTACATCTCTTTTTTTACCACTCAACCTTCCAATCTACGCTAAAATGGCCAAAATTCTTTCCACCAAGCCTCTCGTGGCTTTTTCGGCACTGGCGTCGGTGCTCGTTTTTCGGGTTCAGTTGGCTGACAATACCCTTGTGGAGCAGTGCCTCTTTCAAAGTACATCATTCTTCCTTTGCACGATGTCGTTGCCCGCTTACCAGAGGAAGGGTCGATGGCGACAGGAATGACACCTTCTGTTGCCTGGAACGTACGTAACGGCAGTCCTTCATGACTTTTTTCCATGACATCGGCCCAAATTTTTTTTGAGGCGACTTTTTCAGCCGGAATGTCTAATGTTTGTCCTTGATCATAGCCAAGCCAGACGGTACTAACGAGTTGTGGTGTGAATCCAATCATCCACGTGTCGGTGTTCGTTGTCCCTGATTTACCAGCGTAAGGGCGGTGGAGCTCGGAAACGAGATCCTGTCCGGTGACAGTCGTGTAACCATTTAGCTCTTGGTCGAACATCCCCGTCATCATATGAGCTGTTAAAAAAGCAAGGTCACGATCCAGCGCCTGAGTGAGCTCCGGCTTTGCTTCGTATAATACCTCACCGCGGTAGTTTTCCACCCGTTCTATAAACAGAGGCTCTGCTTTGACGCCTTGGTTGGCAAAAGCTGTGTAAGCTTCAGTCATTTCCATTAAGCTGACGGGAGAAGTGCCTAATGCTAATGAAGGGACAGGCTGCAGCGCACTATCAATGCCGAGTGTTTTGGCCGTTTCGATCAATCTTTGTTCACCTAAGAAAAGGTTGGTTTTTACAGCAAAGATGTTGTCTGAAAGGGCAAGTGCCTGTGCCATCGTAATGGGGGCATTTGCGTAATAGCCGTTGTAGTTGTCCGGCTTATATACTTCCCTGCCATCGTCATAACGAAATGTCGTCGGCTCGCTGACGAGCGTCGTTGCAGGTGTGAAACCGTTGGCTAATGCCGTATAATAGAGAAGAGGCTTAAAAGTCGATCCTGGGGCCCGCTTCGCTTGGGTTGCCCGGTTGAAGGCACTTTCTTCAAAATCTCGCCCTCCGACGAGCGCGCGGACTTTACCAGTTTTTGGTTCCATGACGACGACGGCAGCCTGAATGGATGATTGCCCATGAACATGTCGCGAAACGGCTTGCTCAGCACTCGCTTGCACATGTGGCTGTAATGTCGTAAAAATACGGAGTCCACCTGTTTGAATCTGTCGCTCGGTCAAACCTGCTTTTTCTTGTAATGCTTGAAATACAGCCTGCTGATAATAAGGGGCACGGAGCGGCTCGTTTGGATGGTTTGCCAGCGCAATCGTTGCTGCCTTGGCTTGTTCTGCATCTTCTTTAGATATTTTTCGCGACTTTACCATCTGCTTTAATACATAGCCTTGCCGATCTTTCGCATTGTCAAAATGGATCTCTGGTGAGTACAGACCGGGACCTTTTGGAATGCCCGCCAAAAGCGCTGCCTCGGCGATCGTCAAATCACTTGCCGACGTATTAAAAAAATATTGCGCGGCTGCCTCGACACCGTAAACGCCATGCCCAAAATAGATCGTATTTAAATAACCTTCTAAAATGTCTTCCTTTGAATAATGCATTTCTAGCTGCAGCGTTACATAGGCTTCACGAATTTTTCGGCTCCACGTTTTCGTCAGGTCTCCAAATAAGTTGCGCGCATATTGCTGTGTCAGCGTACTCGCACCTTGTACTTTGTCAAAAGATTTGAGGTTGGCAATTGTTGCGGCGGCAATTCGGGAGTAATCAAACCCGTTGTGGGTAAAAAAATCAGCATCTTCGGCAGCCAGCGTGGCATCGATGATGTGTTGAGACATATCTTCAACGCTGATCCAGTATCTTGTAACACCCGGCGTAGAACGTTCTGCGATGAGCTCCCCTTCAGCGTCATACACTTTAGCCGTTTGGGGAACGGTAAGCGGTGGAGGCTCTTGAACATAGACCGTCGCTAATAAGATGCCGTAGGTGATGAAGATCGTCGCTACTCCAGCAGCAATAATCATTCCAATGACCTTTAGTCGTTTCCGAAACCAGGTGTCCAACGTCATCCCTCCCTACACAGTCCTCACCCTTTTTTATCCAGTATATCCAGCCGCTTATTTTTTTAATCGCGCCTGTGCCTCATACGAAAAAGATTGCACTTCGGTGTTTGTTTCGACTATACTTTTTTTGTTTCCACGAAAGTTTTTTGAGAGAGTTACAGCTTATGTGCTGGGGAAATAGAGAGGAAGAGATATGATGAGTATTTGGTTTACTGAAAAACAAACCCCTTATTTTGGGATTACAGCACAAGTTCGCTGTTCGCTCGTGCATGAGAAGACGCCTTATCAAAAGCTCGATCTCATCGAAACTGAGGAGTTTGGCAAAATGCTGCTACTTGACGATATGGTGATGACGACTGAAAAGGATGAATTTGTTTATCACGAAATGATGGCGCATGTGCCGATGTTTACTCATCCAAAACCTGTCAATGTACTCGTCGTTGGAGGAGGAGATGGCGGTGTCGTTCGGGAAGTGTTAAAGCATCCGTCGGTAGAGTGTGTGACGCTAGCGGAAATTGACGGCGCGGTCATCGAATATTCGAAAACACATTTACCAAAAATTGCGGGGATGTTAGACGATCCACGTGTGGACGTGAAGGTTGGCGATGGCTTTATGCACATTGCTGAGGCACGGGATGCATATGACGTGATTATGGTTGATTCAACGGAGCCGGTTGGTCCTGCTGCGAAGCTATTTGAAAAAGGTTTTTATGAAGGCATTTCGCGAGCATTGACGAAGGACGGGGTCTTTGTCGCCCAAACCGATAATCCTTGGTTTAAAGCAGAGCTTATTCGCCAAGTGTATCAAGATGTTAGCGAAATATTTCCGATCACACGGGTTTATACAGCGAACGTTCCAACCTATCCGAGCGGCATGTGGACGTTTACGATCGGTTCAAAGACATATGATCCGTGCAAAGTATCTGCTGAGCGCTTTCATTCGATTGAATCGCAATATTATACGTCCTCACTTCACCATGCATCGTTTGTCTTACCTCGATTTGTGGAACGTCTCTTAGAGGAGGCGTCGGATTGACCTATTTTGACGAAGCTTATTCAGGCAAAGTGTTTATTATGAGCCGGAGTACGTATGAAGACGCAACGGCGGTCATCTATGGTATGCCAATGGACTGGACAGTCAGCTTTCGTCCTGGTTCCCGCTTTGGCCCGGGGCGCATTCGTGAAGCGTCGATTGGATTAGAAGAATATAGTTTTCGTTTGGATGCTCATTTAGAAGATGTTGCGTATTACGACGCTGGCGACCTCATGCTTCCTTTTGGTAATGCAACAAAAAGTCTTGCGATGATTCGTGAATTTGCGAAAAGCTTGTTTAAGGATGGTAAATTTCCTCTTGGATTAGGCGGGGAGCACCTCGTTTCCTGGCCTGTTATCCAAGAAGCGCATGCGGCATACCCTGACCTTGCCCTCATCCATATTGATGCGCATGCGGACTTACGCGTGTCGTATGAGGGGGAAGTGCTTTCTCATGCGACACCGATACGAAAAGCGTGTGAATTGCTCGGCGCGGACAATGTGTATTCGTTCGGGATTCGCTCAGGCTCTCGAGAGGAATATGATTATGCACGTTCGAGCGGTATGCATTTTTATCCTGAACAAGTTTTTGAACCAATAAAAAAAGCACTTCCTTCTCTCCAAGGGCGCCCAGTATATATCACCATTGATATCGATGTATTAGATCCAGCTTCTGCCCCAGGAACAGGGACGGCAGAAGCAGGGGGGATTACATCACGCGAGCTCCTTGAAACGCTATATGCCTTATCAGCAGCAAACATAAATATTGTTGGGGCAGACCTTGTAGAAGTGGCGCCTGCGTATGACAACGCAGATCAGACCTCGATTACTGCAGCGAAGCTTATTCGCGAAATGCTATTAGGATGGATTCCTAAATCAACCTAAAACCTTAGCCTGTTTACAAGGATTAGCTATTTGCATATATCGTCGGTCGCTACTCATACGCTCATGAACAAAAATTCTAGATTTGCGCTGACAAGCTTTTTTAAGCTGGACTGGTACAATGACAATAATTAAGAATTACGAGAGAGTAGGCATTCAGATGCGATCTGTCTACACTCTTAAACCTCCTTATTTTGGAGGTTTTTTAATAAGTGAACTCATACAAAGGAGGATTTTGCATGCAAACCCATTCATTCAATAGTGTCGGCTCGCAAGCTTATTTTGAAGAATATTCACACTATGATGAAGTGTTGGGTCAGTATGTTTATGTCAAGCAAGTATCGCCACAAAATGAATCGACGAATCAGCTAGACGTGTTAAAAAACGAATATGATTTGCTGCAACGGTATAATGTTAAAGGTCTTCCCACTCCTCTTCATTACTCTCCCGGGCGTTTAGTTCTCCAAGAGGTGAAAGGAAAGGCATTGCCGTTTTATACAGAGGGGTTTAGAAATGATAGGAAGCTCTTTTTACGTATGGCGATACACTTAGCAAAAACGGTCGCGCGCATCCAGAATGCTGGGTTACTTCATCAGCAGCTCACGCCCAATTGCATTTATTGGGACCCTTCTAGAGAGACGATTGTAGTACTTCATACGGAAGCGATGATACGAGAAAACGGTGATGTAGGCGACAAGTCAATGCGTGCAAAGCTGACACCTTATAGTGCGCCGGAACTTGTGGGTGGCTCTGTAAAGGTGGATGAACGAGCGGATGTCTATTCGCTTGGTGTGATTTTATATGAAATGCTAACTGGACAGTTGCCCTATCAACATCAACAATCAGAAGACTGGTATTATGATTTACAAACAGATACACCCCCTGATCCGAAAGCATTTTGCGATGATGTCCCTGCACCACTCGTGTCTATTCTTATGAAATCGTTAGAAAAAGATAGGCAGCAGCGATACGATCATGCTTTGAGTTTGTGTGTCGATCTTGAGAAACTATTTTTAAATCTATACCACGCCCACCCTTCTCATGATGATCCAGGAAGATTTTGTGTGAAAGGACGTTTTACGAACGAATTTCCGAATACATCGACCTCTCACTCCGTTGACGCAATGATTGATTTACTATCTGAAGTGCGCCTTGGCATTAGTGCCATAAGCTTTGTGACAGGCGCTGCTGGGGCTGGAACAACGCCAGTGGTGCGCAACGTTTTACGACAAATGGCACGCGAAAAAGCGATTATTGTGGAAGTGGCGGTTCAGCCTACTGCCCAAGAGCGCCCGTATCACCTGATGGTGACGATTCTCCGTCAAACGATTCGACAAGTTGCAACGACATATCCAGCTCTATTTAATGACATACGTGAACAGATGAGTCAACGCTTTCAAGCCATTCCTGGTTGGCTAACGACGCTAATACCAGAGTTACTCTGGATGGGTCAAATGTCTGTTCCGGAAGAAGGCATTTCAAGTAAACAAGCATGGGAAGATTATTTTTTGCAATTTTTTCAGTTAGTTGCAAATTCCGAAAGGCCAGTCGTTTTACTGCTAGACCATGTGCAGTGGGGAGATGTCATGACGAGGAAACGTTTGCGTAAGTGGATGTTGGAAGGTTATTTACCCTATGTCTACATCATCGCTACATCTACACGACAAGAGGAACATTTTTTTTCTATTCAAGAATCTTCGTCGCCTTGTTTACGCTTGACGCACCATCATTTATCTCCGCTATCCTTCGAGGAAATCAGTTGTCTCCTTAAAGAGTTATTTCATTTGCAGTCGTCGCAAAGCTTTCTTCTAGCTGAAGGTTTATTTTTGCTGACACAAGGAAATCCCCTGCAAATAAACACTTATCTCTATACGCTCGTCGCTAAGGAAGTATTATTTGTCGATGTTGACAAAGGCCAATGGTGTTATGACTTGGACCGCCTAAATCTGCTCATTGAAAATGCTGCTGATCAGAGCTTGTTGCAAGAAAAACTGCGTCACTTACCGGAAGAAATAACAACCCTATTACAACTGGTTGCCTGTCGGGGTACTGCTGTGATGGCGTCCGAGTTAGGAAGAGTCAAAAATACTACCCAACAGATTGTTGAGGACACGCTTCATTTAGCCATTAAGCAAGGTCTTCTCATAGAGGACAGCGAAAAAAAGGGACGGTTTTCCCTTCCTGAACCTTTTCGGTCCCACGTGATGAAAGAAGGGAATCAGCAGTTTTTAAAAGAGGTACACAAACGATGGCTGTTTGAAGACTTGCAGCAGATCCAAAAAGCGTCTAAGGATCACGCTGTGGACTTGTACGGTGTAACCCATCATTACGAAGGAGCGGGTCGGCCGCAGCTGCCAGCGGATCTGCATCACATCATGATTGACATTTTGTTACGGTTTGCAGAAAAAAGCATGCAAATCCAAGCCTTTGAAAGGGCGCTGTCTTATTGTCAACATGTTCAGGAGTTGCTCCAGCGCTCGTTTGCGAGCTCTCAAACCGACTGTCAGTTTGCGCAAGTGCTCACTTGCCAAATCGCTGTTCAGTTGCAGCAAGGCGTGTATACAGATGTGGAAGAGACCATTCATTATTTAAAAAAACATATTCACTCGAAGGAGGAGCAAATAAAGGCTTATCAACGGCTAATGACCGATGCAGATATTGTCGGGAAGAAAAAAGAGGCGATCCAGTATGGATTAGAAGCTTGCCACTTGCTTGGCGTTTCGTTGTTAAAGCGCCCTGGTGTGACCAGCCAGTGGCTGAAGTCTATCTTTCAACCGTTCTACCCGACAAACTTGTCATTGGTAAAACCAAGGAGACCTATCGATTCAAATGTTAAAATGCGTTTTCTTATCGATTTTATGCAAGTGTGTTTCTTAGAAGAAAAACAGTTGCTAGCTGCTGTAACGATGCATGCCTATCGTGATATAGAGAATGTTCATGTACGGTTTCATCCGATGATTCTGAGCTTTTACGCGTTACACCTGCTTATTTATGAAGGAGATGTTTCATCTGGTCGTCGGTTACTTGCAAAAGCAGAGACGCTTTTAAAGTCTACTCAGCATCAAACGCAAAAAGGATGGATGAAATATATTTACGGTTCATGGATGCTTCCTTGGACAACCTCTCTTCAGAATGGTCCGCAAGTGCTTGAAGAAGGGGGGAGGTATTTGCACGATGCTTTAGATCGCCGTTTGCTGCCACGAATGCTGTCGGCGTGGGTGTTGAGCATGCTAGAAGCTGGACAGCCATTGCATACATTACAAATGAAAATTGGTCAATGGCAGGGTGGCGAATTAATTCGCCGTCGTCGGACATTTGTTGAACATGTCATCCGCTCAATTGAAGAAGGTCAAGGGAGTCTACAACCACTTGAGAAAGGCAGCGTTGCAGAACGCGATCTTTGGCCGTATATTCATATTCATTGTTTATTTTGGACAGGGTCGTACGCCAATGTCATCCAAAAGATGAAAACCATGCGAAGTCATGGTGAACTAGGAAATTGGATGGAGCCAGGGGTGATTAATGCATATGTGATGGAAGCCCTAGCGTTTATCTATACATTGAAGCCAGGAGATTCAAAGAAAACGAAACGCGTCGTTCTTCGTCAACTTCGCGGCGCGATGAAGATCGTACGTAAAGCCGAACGACGAAATGACGTTTCTGTGGCGCATAAAACCTATTTACTTTTAGCGGAGGAGGCAAGACTGTCTTATGACGATGAGACAGCTGAACGTTTTTACGAAATGGCGGGAAATGAAGCGCGAAAACAAGGGATTTATCATTTTGCTGCCTTAGCGGCTGAGCGAGCAGCTAGCATGCTCGTGATGAACGAACGCCAAAAAACAGCGCGTTGGTTTGCTGAAGAAGCGAGCAATAATTATCAAGCTTGGGGCGCTTTTGCAAAAGTTCGTCAGTTAAAAAACAGCTATGCAATTGAAGAAGAAACGTCTGGTGAGTTGAAAGATAAGGTAAATATGGATTCATCTTCACACTTAGCGTTGATGCATCGTATTGATGTGGAGACGATTGCTCATGCGTCCCAAATGATTTCTAAAGACATTCGTTTAAATACTCTAGCAGAAACGCTCCTTACCCTCGTTCTCCAATATGTCGGCGGAGAGAAGGGTGTGCTGTATTTATTAAGAAATGATCGCTATTATGTGGAAGCTATTTTGGAGGACGACACGTATCGCTGGTTCTCACCGAGACAATTATCGGCAGACGCGTATGCTGGCGGCTGTCCTGAAGTGATTGAGCAAGTGATTAAAGATAAGGAGCCTGTCATACTTACAAGGCCTGCTGATCACTCACTATGGATGAATTCATATTATATTGCAAAACATCGTCCTCTGTTCATTTTATCCATTCCTATTATTCGAAAAGAAACAGTTTTTGCAATGATTTATATTGAAAACTATAAAACCGAAAAGTCATTTTCTGAAGCGAAGATTAAAATGGTTGAACTACTCGCTTCGCAGATTGCTATTTCTTTAGAAAATGCGTTGTTTACGGAAAAACTCGAAGATGAAGTGCGTTCCCGTACGTACGCGCTCGAACAGTCTTATGCCGAATTGGAGCAGAAAAGTAAGCGTCTGATCGAGGTCGAGCAATCTCGAAAACAGCTTATTTCTAACATTTCCCATGATCTTCAAAGCCCTGTCGCCATTATGAAGGGCTATGTAGAGACATTGCTTGATGGGGTCGTGAATGATGAAACACGGAAAGAAAAGTATTTATTGGGCCTCTTAGAGAAGGTTAACCAATTGTCAGGATTAATTCAGACATTATTTCAACTAGCTAAATTGGAGACTGGTGAGCTGAATTTAATTCGCAAAAAAGTAGACGTTGCATGGATGATGGATTTTTTAGAAGAAAAGCTGTCGTTTGAGCTCGGTGAGGAAGGCGTTCAATTTCAAGTGAAAGGTGAACGGTTTGACCACCAGCAAATTGCAGTACACTTAGATAGTATTGAACGAGTATTCATGAACCTTATTGGGAATGCCCTCGAGCATGGTGGTACAGTAACGAGTGTGCAAATTGAGTTTTTCTGTTGGGGACAAACTTTGTATGTCAAAGTTAAGGATGACGGAAGAGGAATAGATGATAAGGATATGCCATATTTATTTAATCGGTTTTATCAAGGGTATGCCGCCAAGAAGGGGAGTGGCCTTGGGCTCGCCATTTGTAAAGAGTTGGTTTTGTATCATGGAGGAGATATGTGGGCTGAGTCATCGAAAGATAAAGGCGCAATCTTTGTCTTTACGCTTCCGCTTTCTCATGAGAATGAAGAGAATTGAATGTCGATAAAAAAGTGTAGCCAACGTCTTGAGAGGACACTGGCTACACTTTTAGGTATAAAGAAAAATTGATTGTGCTCATAGTGAGGCTGAGGAAGCGTTTGCGTTTATTTGGTTCTCGCACGCATCACCGTTAAAGCGATATCCAATACCGCGTACAGTTAAAATGTAGTGTGGATTGGCGGGGTCGCTTTCGATTTTTTGCGCAAATTATGAATATGAACCATCACTGTGCGTGTGTCGCTTAAACTATTTAAACCCCAAACACGGTTATATAGATCATCCAAGGTAAACGTTTGGTCCGGCTTTTGAATCATGCATGCCAGTATCTCAAATTCTTTTTTGGACAAGGAAACTTCTTTACTATTTAATTTACAAACGTGACTCAACAAGTCGACTTCAAGATTTTTAGCATAAATGGTTTGTGGTGTCTTCTTCTGATTGCCGCCTTCGTTAAAAAAGGTGTTTCTCCGAATATGTGCTTTTACGCGAGCTATTAGTTCATTTGGACTAAAAGGTTTGGTAATAAAATCATCTGCACCAAGACCTAAGCCGAGGACTTTATCGATTTCGTCATCTTTACTGGATACGAACAGAATTGGTACTCGAGTGAGCTGACGAATCTCTCGACAAACATCAAAACCATCTAAACCGGGAAGTAGTATATCAAGTAAAATGAGATCGGGACGCTCCGCTTTTACAAGTTCCAGGGCTTGTAGACCAGTACTTGCTGAAATGACTTCATAGTCATTTTTGCGTAAATACAGCGTAAGGATTTCGTTAATCTCAACATCGTCGTCTACGATTAAAATCTTTTCCTTAGCCATGGACGCTCCTCCCTTTGACCGAATTTTGCAAGGGTATAAATAAAGTCATATGATTTGTATAAACATTATAGGAAAAAAGACGTGCAGTCAAGGTAAAAGAAGGTTGTTTATCCAATTGATTGGGCGGTTGCAGGAGCCGTTGAACGTCTTTATACTTGAATCATTGAAACGATAGGGCAAAGAAGGGCAGGAAAGAAAATGGCACAGGCGAATCAGTTGTTACCTGTTCGCGTTCAAGTAGATACGTTGATTTACCGTGAAGATGAGCCCCCTGAAGAAATAGCAGTGAAGGCGAGCGGATTTCGAAAACCTTCTGTCAAAGGGCTATTTTTAGTATACTATGAAGAGGAAGAAGAGATCGGCCGTACCCAGAATGTCGTGAAGCTGGATGAGACGGACAAGCCAGTGTTGAGAATTGTACGGAGTGGTGGTCTGTCCATGCAGCAGACGTATGTTGTAAATGAGACGACAGAAGGGCAGTATGAAGTACCTTGGGGACAATGGCTTACGACTGTGAAGACGGAAGACATTCATTTTAAAAATACTCAATCTCAGCCGACTGAATTGTTGATTTCCTATTTATTAGATATTGGCGGCGCGGGTTTTGCAAAGTATCGCGTAAAGATTACCATAACGGAGGAAGAACATGAGCATGATTGAACAAAACAAACAGCAGATATGTGATGTATTAAAAGAGGCGGTAGTCAAAACAGGCTTAGTCGAGGAAAAAGACGTGCCCAATGTGATCTTGGAAAAGCCAAAGGATCCGACGCACGGAGATTTTGCTTCAAACATAGCGATGCAGCTTGCGAAGCCGGCACGTCAAGCTCCTCGTGCGATTGCTGAAGCCATTGTTCAAGCATTTGATCGACAACAGACAGCGGTCAACGAGATCGACATTGCTGGTCCTGGCTTTATTAACTTCCGCCTTGATACAAAAGTCTATACGAAGGTTGTCAAACAAGTTCTTGATGCAGGCGAGGACTATGGTAAAGGCGTTCAAGAACAACCACAAAAAATACAGGTAGAGTTTGTTTCAGCCAATCCTACAGGTGATTTACACTTAGGTCATGCGCGTGGTGCCGCTGTAGGCGATACGTTGTGCAATCTATTACAAATGGCAGGTCATGAAGTTTCACGGGAATATTATATTAACGATGCAGGAAATCAGATTGACCAGCTGGCTCGATCTGTAGAAGCACGCTATTTTCAGCTTCTTGGAAATGATGTAGCAATGCCGGAGGATGGGTATCATGGAGATGATATTAAAGCCATTGCGCAAAAACTGCTCGAAACGACAGGAGAAGCATTCATCTCAATGACTGAAGAAGAGCGTCTGACGCTCTTTAGAAAAGAAGCTCTGGCTTTTGAGCTTGAGAAGCTAAAGCAAGATTTGCTAGCTTTTAGAGTTCCGTTTGACGTCTGGTATTCCGAAATGTCGCTTTACGACAATGGGAAAATTGATGAAGCTTTAGCGACACTTCATGAAAATGGAAAAACCTTTAACGATGATGGAGCCAAATGGTTCCGCTCGACTGAATTTGGTGATGATAAAAATCGCGTTCTTGTAAAAAGTGATGGATCGTACACGTACTTAACCCCGGATATCGCATACCATCAGGATAAGATTCGCCGCGGCTTCTCCAAGCTTATTAATATTTGGGGAGCAGATCACCACGGCTATATTCCGAGAATGAAGGCTGCAATTCAAGCGCTTGGTTATTCGGAAGATATGCTTGAAGTAGAAATTATTCAAATGGTTAATCTGTTTAAAAATGGCGAAAAGTTTAAGATGAGTAAACGAACTGGAAAAGCTGTAACACTCCGTGAGCTAATGGAGGATGTTGGTGTCGACGCGATGCGTTACTTCTTTGCGATGAGAAGCCCGGAATCCCATTTGGACTTCGACATAGATCTGGCAACATCTGAGTCGAATGACAACCCTGTCTATTACGTACAGTATGCACACGCTCGGGCATGCAGCATTTTTAAACAGGCAACGGAGAAGGGCATTCAATTGGCGCCGGAAGCTCAATATGATCTGCTCGTTTCAGAGAAGGAGCAAATGCTCTTAAAGAAGATCGGCGCATATCCTGAAACCATCCAAGAAGCTGCCGAAAAAAGACTACCTCATCGCATGACGCAGTATGTTCATGAACTGGCAAGTGCATTTCACAGCTTTTATAATGCGGAGAAAGTCATTGATCCTAATGCGCCTGCTTTGACTCAGGCGAGACTGCATCTTTTACAAGCAGTGAGACAAACATTGCGCAACGCCCTAGCGGTGATTGGTGTAGAGGCACCTGAAAAAATGTGAGCAATGAATTTTAAGAAGGGCATTTAGAAGAGTGTAGACAAAGGCTTTTTACGCTTTGTTACACTCTTTTTTTCGATAAAGTTGATACCCTCATCGTCAGCCTATCTGGAAGACGCTTGTCAGTTTAAGCGTGGAGGCAAGCGAAGGGTTCATAGAGAGGACAAGTGAGCCAACGATAGGTGGACGTTAAAGCCTCTTGCTTCGTCTGCGGATCTGGAGCCCGGCAAACTTTATGCAAGCGAGGCGTATAAGGCCATTGTCACGATGTGAAGCGAAAGCTGTTTGTTAAAAATCCAACAGTTACAATAGACCGGCCATCCACGAAGCGACCTTTCGTTTAAAAGGCTGAGGGTCTTCATGGAGAAGGTTTAAAGTGAGGGCGCGACTAGCTTTTGCATCCTCATTAAATTGTGTTGTAATTGTTTTTACAAGTGAAGGGTCACTCGTCAAGCAATTGATCTCGCTGTTTAAGAAAAAACTGCGCCTGTCAAAATTCGAGGTACCTAAGTGAGCCCGTTTTTCATCAAATATACATACTTTTCCATGATAAAAACCTTTTTCATATTGAAAAACTTCACCTTCAGCCTTCAACAATGAATCCAAGTATGGGAAGGAAGCTTCTTGAACGAGCGGATGGTCGGTTTTTTGGGGACGAGTAAGGTGACAGAGACGCCACGCTGCAACGCTTTGAGCAATGCATTCATTATTTTTTGATTAGGAATAAAATAAGGCGATCCTATGTCAATCGAACACTCGGCCTGATCAATGTCTTTAACCAACTGTTCTGCTAATCCATTCCCATCGGTCATAAGAAATGAGATGTTGACGTTTTGGCGGGAAGGTGCACATCGCTCAGGCTCTCGTTCTCTAAAGGGTAGGGTTGATGCGTGATTAAAGTCTTTTAAGAATGATGTATGCATATGGTAAACGCCGTTTCCTTGAAAACGTAGGTGATAATCACGCCAAGGACCGAGTTCAGGATTTCCGCCAAGGTAATCAATCCCAATGTTAAAACCCCCTAAATACCCGATTCGACCATCAATTACGGCAATCTTACGGTGGTTTCTGGCTAGTGTTGTAAAGGCGAGGTAAGGCAAACGAGGGACGTGGCTAAAGGCAAAAAAAATGCCAGACCTCTTTAATTCAGTCGTCGTTTTTTTATTAATTCGATAGCCGCCAAGGCGGTCAACGAGTAAATAAACGTGTACACCACGCGATGCTGCCTGACGAAGGTGAGAGAAAAAAAGTCGAGATAGCGCATCGTCTTTAATGATAAAAAAGGAGATTGCTACGGAATGCTCCGCTCGATCAATATCCTCGAGCATTTTTTGGAAAAAAGTAGCGCCCTCAACGAGGAGTTCAGGTTTGGCAATGGTGTCTTGAGTTGAGAAGGGGGATGTTTTCAGTGCGTGACGTTTTCCAAAATAGTATGAGACAAATAAGAGTATGACAATGAGGCAGATGACAGCTGTCGCCCAAATGATGGCGTTCATATGACCCCTCCTTTCCATTATAATTAGTATGACCCACTCACCATTGGTTCACTCCATTTCAACGAAAAACTCAGGATTTCTCCTTTTTCTTAGGAAAAGCTGGCATAGACTGCTTGAAAATGTTTATAATGAGGGATAGTATGAAGTCTTGTCTGGAGCGATATGAGCAGGCATGAAAAAAGCGGTAAAGGGGAAGCGTTGATGAGTCAAACCAATTTTACTGAAGAACAAATCGCTGAGCTATCTATGCTCGATATGGCTTATGAGATTCTTAAATCAAAAGGCGCTACAATCGAGTTTCATGAGCTTTTTGAAAAAATTAGTAGACTTAAGCAGTTTACGGAAGAACAAAAAGCGGATAAGGTAGTCCGATTTTTTTCTGATTTAAATGTCGATGGCCGATTTATGACATCAGGAGATAACAACTGGGGCTTAAAGCGTTGGTATCCAGTAGATACGACAGAGGAAGACCTGGCCCCGACAAAGCCGAAGAAAAAGAAAAAACGCTCGAGTCAAATTGATGATGAGGAAGAACTTCATGATTCAGAAGAAGATATTGATCTTGGTGATCTAGATGACTTGGAAGATTTGGAAGAAGATGAAGCTTTTGAAGCTGAGGTAGAAGATGATAACGCTTTTGATGAAGAAGATCTTGATGAAGAAGACTTCGAAGAAGAGAACGATGACGATGATGACGAAGAAGAGGAAGATCTCCGATAAAATAAAAATGGGTTCGGTTGACTTCTGTAAGTCCCCCGAGTAAAATAGATGTGGGCTCTTACGAATAAGCAGATTCCATGGAAAACCATGCGTAAAGATCAAAAGTGCTCCCGCACAAAGGGGTCACTTTTGTTTTTTTGTACTTTAGGATGAGGTTCTCAGCATTGAGATCAAGTATGAAAAAACAAATGGACTCCCCTTTGCATTCTAGCGGAGCACTCTTTATGTGTGGTTTACCTTGTTTTTATTTACAAAGGCAAAAGAGATGCATACGTCGATTGCCATTTTACGCAATACATGAGGATCAGATAGCTCTCTATAAATTTCTTGATGGGGTGGATTGAATGACAAAGTACATTTTTGTAACTGGCGGCGTCGTTTCTTCGCTAGGTAAAGGTATCACAGCCGCTTCGCTCGGAAGGCTCTTGAAAAATCGTGGCCTTAACGTAACCATTCAAAAATTTGACCCATATATTAATGTGGACCCAGGCACGATGAGTCCATACCAGCATGGAGAAGTTTTTGTGACGAATGATGGCGCAGAAACAGACCTTGATCTTGGGCATTATGAACGGTTTATCGATATTAACCTTGGGAAGCACTCTAATATTACAACTGGAAAAATTTACTCGACAGTGTTACGGAAGGAACGAAAAGGCGATTATCTTGGCGGTACAGTGCAAGTCATTCCGCATATTACAAATGAAATTAAAGATCGCGTGTACCGTGCCGGACACGAAACGAACGCTGATGTTGTGATTACCGAAATCGGTGGAACCGTTGGAGATATTGAATCTCTCCCATTTTTAGAAGCTATCCGGCAAATTAAAAGTGATATAGGACAAGATCAGGTGATGTATATTCATTGTACCCTTGTGCCTTATATTCGGGCCGCTGGAGAGATGAAAACGAAGCCTACGCAGCATTCGGTGAAAGAGCTACGGTCTCTAGGAATTCAGCCAAACGTCATTGTTGTTCGTACAGAATCGGCAGTGCCTCAAGACATGAAAGATAAAATTGCTTTATTTTGTGATATTAATGCTAAGTCTGTGATTGAGTGCCGTGATGCGGACAACCTTTACGAAATTCCGCTCTCTTTGCAAGAGCAGCATCTTGATCAAATCGTTTGTAACCATCTTAAATTAGAATGCCAACAAGCGGAGATGACCGAATGGAAGAAGCTAGTTGACCGTGTTGCCAATTTGAAAAAAATGACGCGTATCGCGCTCGTTGGAAAATATGTCGAATTACAGGATGCTTATCTATCTGTGGCTGAAGCTCTAAAGCATGCAGGCTATGAGCACGATTCAGATATTGATATTAAATGGGTCAATGCTGAAGCCGTTACGAGGGAAAATGTAGCCGAGCTTCTTCAAGAAGTCGACGGAATCCTTGTGCCTGGAGGCTTTGGCGATCGAGGTATTGAAGGCAAGATCGAAGCGATTCGCTTTGCGCGGGAACAGAACGTACCATTTCTTGGTATCTGCTTAGGAATGCAGCTCGCCTCTGTCGAATTTGCCCGACACGTGCTTGGATATGAAGATGCACACTCAGCAGAGATTCAGCCAAGTACGACTCACCCGGTCATTGATTTGCTTCCAGAACAGAAGGATATTGAAGATTTAGGGGGTACTCTTCGTTTAGGTCTGTATCCTTGTAAGCTTCAGGAGGGTACATTGGCGCACCAAGCTTACGAAGAAGAAGAAGTTATTTATGAGCGTCATCGTCATCGTTATGAATTTAATAATGTATATCGTCAAGAAATGGAAGATAATGGATTTGTATTCTCTGGAACAAGTCCAGATGGAAGGCTTGTTGAAATCATCGAGTTGAAAGATCATCCTTGGTTTGTGGCGTCTCAGTTCCATCCGGAATTTCGTTCTCGTCCTACGATGCCGCAACCGCTGTTCCGCGATTTTATCGAAGCCTCTTTAAAGAGTGCAGAGTGATTTGTTAAATATTTTCATCTGCATTCAACTAAAAAGCGTTCGCCGATTTGTTGGCGAACGTTTTTTTCGTTAATTGCGTGGGAAGATAGAGACTTGAACGGGAAAAGCTTGCTGAGTCGTCTCCCCAGTAGCAGAATGTGAAAATCCATTTCATGGCCAGGTGATGTTCTGTCCTCCGATTCAAAACGTGCGTCACTTCGCATTTCGTTGTTATTGCTCGTTTATGATTTCTTTTGTGAGGAGGGTGAGCCAGTGATAGGCCATGATGAAGGCGAGGCTATGGGGCTTGAGGTGACGATTTCCGTCTTCATCAAGAAATAAGCCTTGTTGTACATGCAATGGAATAAATACATCGGATCGTTGACTTAGGCCGTTGGATGATGAAGGGCTTTCTGACAGTGATGCTAACGTTAGCACTTCCAGGCCATGTTCTTGAGCAAGCTGACACATGTGTACGGCTTCGGGATCATCTTCCCAAGGCACTGAGATGAGTAAACGGTCGGTTGGGGCGCACTTGGAAAATTGGTCTATCGCTTGCTCGCTAAGAATAGGTTTAAGTTGTAAAATCGATTGGTCTGAGCTATGTTCAGCAAGCGTTAAGACGAGATGACCTTCATTTTTTGTATACGCATAGATTGTTCCTTGGCTAGTGATCGCTTGGGCAAGAAGGCGTGCTCCGTCTTCATATGATGGCTCTTCTACAGCCATTTTTTTAAAGTGCCCTAAGGCTTGGGTTGGAATGATTTGAAACAAATGAATCCCCTTTCTCATCCGTATGTTTCTTAGTTTTTTCGACAGGTGGGTACGACCTGTTCTTATTTATCCTACAATAAAAGACAATTCTCTCCAAATTTTCTTTTCTTTCGAGGTGAATCGACTTCTGATAAGAAGGATAAATTTTTAATAGAAAGAATTACTAATTATACGGTTTTATCGGTAGAATTCAAAAACGACAGATAATTTTCACGAAGGGCGGGGATATACAAATGAAGGAAAAAATTTTGATTGTTGATGATCAATACGGCATTCGACTTTTACTAAATGAAATTTTAGTCAAGGAGGGTTATCGAACATTTCAGGCAGCCAATGGGTTCAAGCGTTGGCAATTGCAAGGGATGAGGATGTTGACCTTGCCCTACTTGATATGAAAATCCCCGGAATGGACGGTTTGGAAATTTTACGTCGTTTAAAGCAAGAAGATCCAGAGCTTACAGTCATGATTATGACAGCGTATGGAGAATTAGATATGATTGCGAAAGCAAAACAAATGGGGGCTTTGCATCATTTCATAAAACCGTTTGATATTGATGATGTCCGTGAAGTGATTCGCAAGGCTTTACAGCCATCTTCTGATTGATTTTAAAAAAACACATATTTTAAAAAACGTAGAAGAATAAAGGTAGTCAGCGCTTTCATGCAAAATTCTACTTCGTTCTACAGTTGCCGACAACGCTTGTTATTGGTATGCTATGGTTGTTTACCCGAGCTTGTCGAAATGAACGCACTTCCTTGCTCTACTTATGCGCTTATTTTGAAGAGCTTGGATTTACTATACTTAATCTTTTGAACGGAGGCGGACAAACAGCCATGCCATTAGTTTCAATGAGAGATATGTTAAACAAAGCCAAAGAAGAGAGATATGCAGTAGGTCAGTTCAATTTAAATAACTTAGAATTTACACAAGCGATTCTTCAAGCTGCAGAGGAAGAAAAATCCCCTGTGATTCTCGGTGTATCAGAAGGTGCTGCGCGCTATATGGGCGGCTTTAAAACGGTTGTTTCCATCGTTAAAGCATTAATGGATGATTATCAAGTTACAGTACCGGTCGCTATTCATTTAGATCACGGTTCTTCATTTGAAAAATGTGTTGAAGCGATTCATGCTGGCTTTACTTCAGTCATGATCGACGGTTCACATTATCCGTTAGAGGAAAATATTGCTCTAACTCAAAAGGTCGTCGAAGTTGCTCATCTCCTTGGCGTTTCTGTAGAAGCTGAGCTAGGCCGTATCGGTGGACAAGAAGATGACCTGATCGTTGACGACGCAGAAGCAGCTTATGCGATCCCTGAAGAGTGTGATCAGCTGGTCCGTGAAACGAACGTTGATTGCTTTGCACCAGCATTAGGTTCTGTTCATGGCCCTTATAAGGGTGAGCCTAACCTTGGTTTCGACCGAATGGAAGAAGTTATGAATTTGACTGGCATACCACTCGTGCTTCATGGAGGTACAGGCATTCCGACGAAGGATATTCAAAAGGCCATTTCATTAGGTACAGCAAAAATTAACGTAAACACAGAAAATCAAATTTCTTCAGCGGCGCGCGTACGCGAAGTCTTAGCCGAAAATACTGAAATGTACGATCCAAGAAAATATCTTGGACCTGCGCGTGAAGCAATTAAAGAAACTGTCATTGGCAAAATGCGCGAGTTTGGATCTTCACAAAAAGCATAAAATGACCCCAATACTCTTGTAAGACAGGTCGAACCAATGTGAAAGCACCCCACTGGAGGTGCTTTTGCATGTTTACATAAAATTCCATGATGTTGTCTAAAAAAACCGTCGATATGTTTTTACAGGAATTTATCTCTTAAACAAAGAATCGTACAAGCAGCCACCCAGTGTCTTTCATTTGTATAAATTTGGAGAGAACGGCTCATATTAACCTTAAAGCTTAGGTGAAGGCATGATTTTTACGGTGATTCTTTGTTTTTGTTTCTAGAGTTTGGCTGTCTCAAGTGGTCATCTTTAAGGCAATGACGAGTGAAAAGGAGCGCATGGATTTCATGGAAAAACTGTTAATTGAAGGAGGCAGCCCTTTACGTGGGACGGTGAGAATTGGTGGCGCAAAAAACAGCGCGGTGGCATTGTTGCCGGCTTCAATTCTCGCGCAATCACCTGTCACTATCGAAGGGTTACCTGATATTTCAGATGTTGGTATAATCGCAGATCTTTTAGAGGAGATAGGTGGTACAACGTCATTGGAAAACGGTCGAATTGTCATTGATCCCACTGAGATGGTCTCAATGCCTCTTCCTAATGGTAAAGTGAAGAAGCTAAGAGCATCCTATTACTTGATGGGAGCAATGCTCGGTCGTTTTAAAAAAGCAGTCGTTGGGCTTCCTGGAGGATGTTATTTAGGTCCTCGTCCGATTGATCAGCATATTAAAGGATTTGAAGCACTGGGAGCAACCGTGACAAATGAGCAAGGTGCGCTGTATTTACGAGCGGATAGGTTGACAGGTGCGCGTATTTATTTAGACGTTGTGAGCGTTGGTGCGACGATTAATATAATGCTTGCTGCAGTTTTGGCTGAAGGAAAGACGGTTATTGAAAACGCTGCAAAAGAACCTGAAATTATTGACGTAGCCACACTTTTAACAAATATGGGCGCGCGCATTAAAGGGGCCGGTACGGATGTGATTCGTATTGAAGGAGTTGAACGTCTGGAAGGCTGCCACCATACAATTATTCCTGATCGAATAGAAGCTGGAACGTATATCATTATGGCGGCCAGTGCTGGAGAGGAAGTCATTATTGATAATGTCATTCCGCAGCATTTGGAGTCGTTAATTGCTAAGCTTCGGGAAATGGGTGCGCAAATTGATACGTCAAATGACCAATTGCAAATTTCTAAAATGGTTCGGCCGACAGCTGTAGATATTAAAACGCTCGTTTACCCAGGTTTTGCGACTGACTTACAGCAGCCGTTCACTGCTTTATTAACACAGGCGAATGGAATGGCTGTCATCACAGATACGATTTATAGTGCGAGGTTCAAGCACATTGATGAGCTACGGAGAATGGGTGCAAATGTAAAAGTTGAGGGAAGCTCTGCGATGATTTCTGGTCCTGTGACTTTACAAGGTGCTAAGGTACGAGCGAGTGACCTTAGAGCTGGTGCTTGTCTCGTGTCAGCGGGTTTAATGGCCGAAGGTGTGACGGAAATCTCCGGTTTGGAACATATTGATCGTGGTTACGAAAACTTAGTGCAAAAATTAGGCTCGATTGGTGCGAAGATCTGGAGAGAGAAAATGAATGAAGCTGAGATCAAGCACTATCAAAATTCGTAATTATTTTGGTGCTGCGTTACAATTTAGCAAACGGCAGCACCTTTTTAATGAAAATAAATAATGTGTCAAGAAATAGACTTGAAAGAGTGTATGAATGTGTATAAAATAAGATTGTCCGCAACTATCCACGTAGACCTCTAATTTAGTCCTCTAACCGTATCCGGTCTTCTTTTTCTTCTTCTTTAAGTTCAAAGACACGAAGATCCGAATGTTTTCTGATCACTGAATTGATGGGTGATTGTTATTATAAATTTTCAATATAAAGAGTGGTGCCAAAATGGAATTGACGTTGTCAAATTTAGAAAATATGAAGCTGCGTGAATTATATGACCATGCGCGTAGACTACAAATCTCCTATTACAGCAAGTTGAATAAAAAAGAGTTGGTGTTTGCCATTTTAAAAGCACAGGCAGAAAAGGATGGTCTTCTTTTTATGGAAGGGATTCTTGAGATTATTCAGTCGGAGGGCTTTGGTTTTCTTCGTCCGATTAATTATTCACCAAGCTCAGAAGATATTTATATATCTGCATCACAAATTCGTAGGTTTGATCTTAGAAACGGAGATCGTGTATCAGGAAAAGTACGCCCTCCTAAGGAGAACGAACGATATTATGGTTTACTCCATGTAGAGGCTGTGAATGGGGACGATCCTGAAACTGCCAAGCATCGGGTTCATTTTCCAGCGCTTACGCCCCTTTATCCAGATCGTTTAATGCACTTGGAAAATCAACCAGGGCAAATGTCTACACGCATTGTAGATGTGATCGCGCCGATTGGATTTGGTCAACGCGGGCTGATTGTTGCTCCT
Source organism: Litoribacterium kuwaitense (assembly GCF_011058155.1). Taxonomy (NCBI): domain Bacteria; kingdom Bacillati; phylum Bacillota; class Bacilli; order Caryophanales; family Bacillaceae; genus Litoribacterium; species Litoribacterium kuwaitense. The sequence goes on from NZ_JAALFC010000008.1 coordinate 58,606, forward strand.
CCAAAAGCTGGAAAGACAACCCTTTTAAAAGAGATTGCTGACAGCATTTCTACGAATCACCCTCACGCTGAGCTGATCGTCTTACTCGTCGATGAGCGACCGGAGGAAGTGACTGATATCGAGCGTTCGGTGAATGGTGATGTCGTCAGTTCCACATTTGATGAAGTGCCAGAAAACCATATTAAAGTGGCGGAGCTTGTGCTTGAAAGAGCCATGCGGCTTGTAGAGCATAAGAAAGACGTCATTATTTTGATGGATAGCATCACTCGTTTAGCGAGAGCGTACAATTTGGTCATTCCGCCAAGTGGGCGTACACTTTCTGGGGGAATTGATCCTGCAGCATTCCATAGGCCGAAACGCTTTTTTGGAGCTGCGCGTAATATTGAAGAAGGCGGTAGCTTGACCATTTTGGCGACTGCTTTAATTGATACGGGCTCACGTATGGATGATGTCATTTATGAGGAGTTTAAAGGGACGGGGAATATGGAGCTTCACCTTGATCGAGCTATGTCGGAGCGCCGTATTTTTCCAGCGATTGATATGCGCCGTTCTGGGACTCGGAAAGAAGAGCTATTGCTACCTAAGTCTCAGCTTGACCAGCTTTGGACATTGCGTAAAACGATGAACGACTCTCCGGAATTTCTTGATCGTTTTATTAAAAAGTTGAAAGCCTCCAAAACAAACGCTGAGTTTTTCCAATTAATGGCGGATGAAGTGAAGCAAATGAATCCGCGAAAACGAAATAGTACAACGTCAGGGTAACTTGTTCAGCTCTTACTGTTAGAGGTGAATACGTTACATAAAGACGACGTCATTGAGAAGTTGGCTACATTTTATTTGGATTGGCCTGCCTTGTAAACAGCTGTTATCTAGCCTTAATATCGAAGGAAGTTTTTAGTCATAAGATGACGGGCGGAGGATAGGGGCGGTTTGTCAACAGGCTGATTTGGCTCTCATTGTGAGAGCTTCTTTTGTTTTTTAGATAGATGTGAATGTGTGCGACTTTCTTTACTTCATGCAGAAGGTTAGGTGTTATTTAATGAACGAAGAAGTGTCCCGAGAAATAGGAAGTATTGCAGTCATCTGTGGGGCTATGTTTTCGGGGAAAACGGAAACGTTGATTGGTCATGTACGCCGCATTCGAGAGGCTGGCGAAGAAATTCAAGTATTTAAGCCCTCATTGGATCATCGCTATAGTGCATCGGCAGTTGTTTCTCACAATGGGAAAAGAGAAGTGAGTCAAACGTTATTAAGTAGTGAAGCGGTGCAACAGTCTGTTGACCCAAAAGTACCATGGGTGGCCATTGACGAGGTGCAGTTTTTTGATGCGGGCATCGTGGAAGTCATTTGTTCATTAGCTTTTAAAGGTCATCATGTGATCGCCGCCGGCTTGGACCTTGATTTTAAAGGAGAGCCCTTTCCGATTGTCGCTCAGCTGCTGGCCTTTGCCGACCATGTGACAAAGCTTCATGGACGATGTGCTCAGTGTGGGGCGCTGTCCTCAAGAACGCAACGGCTTGTCAAAGGGAAGCCAGCGCAAAAAACAGATCCGCTCGTCGTAATTGCCGGAGAAGATGCTTATGAACCACGCTGTATTCGTTGTCACGTCATTCGGACGTCGGTCTGATGTATAGGAGCTGACCTTTTGGCGAAAACTACCTCCTAAAAGAGGAGGTGGCCTGTGTGAAACGAGTACTCGCCATAACTGGATTGGCGTTTATTGGCATACATGGTTGTAGTAGTGGAGACGATGCCTTAGAACAGCAAGGGACTGTGCCATTACAGACAACCGATTTAACAGGACAAGATCACTTTTATCAAAGGGATTTGGCTGATGGCGATCAGGCGTCTGTGAATCAAAGTCCGTCGTTTCGCGACTTAGTTGAAGATCGCCCTGATCTTGGTGACGATCATCGAGCGATTGCAAGAACAGTGAATCGGACAGACGGTGTTCGTACGACGCTCGTCACCATTGTCGGCAATCGCGTGACTGTTCAAGCTCGATTTCAGCAAAATTATAATGCCCAGGAAAAAGAACAAATTACGGATGATCTCTTTGGGCGGCTTCAGGAACAAATGCCTCGCTATGACATCCATTTAGTCATTCGGTAGAGAAAGACTGTACGAGCCATTAGATAGGCACCGTACAGTCTTTTTGGAATGGTTACTGTTTGCGAGCGACTTGTTGAAGGGGATCCCAGACGGAGTTAAAGGGCGGAGCATAGCTTAAATCAAGATCTTCAAGTGCATCGATAGTCATTTCATGAAAAAGCGCCACCGATAAAACGTCAATCCGTTTATCGACACCGTGCTTGCCGATGATTTGTCCGCCTAAAAGCGTACGGTTTTTGGCGTGATAGACTAAACGTACCGTCATCTTTTCCCTGTTGGCAAAGTAGCCAGCAATGTCTGTCGCCTCTTGTTCGGCCACTTTATAAGGAATCCCTAATTGTTCACATTCGCTAGCGGATAAACCAGTTTTCGCGATCTCTAGGTCGAAGAACCGGATGATGGATGTGCCTGTAATTCCTTTAAACGTACAAACGCTTCCGGCCATATTACGACCAGCGACTTGCCCTTGCTTATTTGCCGTTGTCCCTAAAGGAATATAATCTTGCCTCTTTTTAACAACATTGTATTGTGTGGCGCAGTCACCCGCAGCGTATACGTTTGGGTAGCTTGTTTCCATATAGGCATTCACAAGAACCGCGCCATTCGGTGCCAGGTGGAAATGTTCCTTTGGCAAAAAGTCTGTATTTGGCTGTAAGCCTGTTGCCATAATGACAAGATCCGCTTGATATTTCCCTTGATCCGTAGTTACGTAAGACACTTTCGTATCGCCGTCTAAACGGACGACGGCTTCTTCTAAATGAACGTTAATCCCCTTAGCTTTAGCCTCTTCGTGAACGAGCTCAGCAAGGTCAGCATCGATCATGGAAGCGAGCTGTTTTGAATGCTGAATAATCGTGACGTTTTTCCCACGTTCACGAAAATTCTCGGCCACTTCAAGGCCGATATAGCCACCGCCTACGACGACAATATTCTGTGCTGTTTCAAGTTTATGATTAATGTTGTTAGCGTCGGGAATCGTTTTTAGGGGAAATACACCGTCAAGGTCAAGGCCTGGTAAATTCAGGATCTTTGGACGTCCCCCTGAAGCGACGAGTAATGTCTCGTAGGGCATTTCAAACGGCTGTTGTTTGTCGTGATCAATACCATAAACGATTTGTTCGACAGGGTCGACTTGCTGTACTTCGTGGAAAACCCGAGCATCGATGCCATATTTTTCTTGAAATACGGAGCGTGGACGAGCGATCAACTGCTCTGCCTCTTTTAAATGACCGCCAAGAAAATAAGGCAAGCCGCATTGGCCATATGAATAGTAAGCCCCTTTTTCTAAAACAGTGACGGTGGGTTTATCCTTCGTTCGAACAATTTGCATGGCTGCACTCATTCCTGCAGCATCTCCCCCGATAATGACATAGCTCATGATGTTGCGCCTCTGGCAGGCGCGCACCTCCCTTTTTAGTACTTAAACTTAGTTTAATCATTCCCTAATAAGTATTTCTAAAGCGTGTTTCATAAGAGATCATGAAATGGAATGGCATTGCTTTTGACGTGATTGTTCCACTATAATACTATAGAGAAAGTTTGCAGAAGGCAAAACAGAGGTGAGCCAGATGTTTGATCGATTACAATCTGTAGAAGACCGTTATGAAAAACTTAATGCGCTTTTGAGTGATCCTGAGGTTATTCAGGATTCTAATAAGCTAAGAGAGTATTCAAAGGAACAATCCGATCTGTCGGATACTGTACAAACGTACCGGGAGTATAAGGAAACGATTGAGGGTTTAAACGAAGCTAAAAGCATGCTAGAAGAATCGTTAGACAGCGATATGAAAAGCATGGTCAAGGAAGAAATTGCTGAGCTTCAAGAGAAAGAAGAAGCTTTAACGGCAAGGCTCCGCATTTTGCTTTTGCCGAAAGATCCAAATGATGATAAAAACGTCATTATGGAGGTACGAGGTGCGGCTGGTGGTGACGAAGCTGCTTTGTTCGCGGGTGATTTATATCGAATGTACGCTCGTTATGCCGAGGCGCAAGGATGGAAAACTGAAGTGATTGAATTGACTGCCAGCGATGTCGGCGGTTTTAAGGAAATTATCTTTATGGTGACCGGAAAGGGCGCTTATTCTAAGTTGAAATTTGAAAATGGCGCTCACCGCGTGCAACGAGTGCCTGAAACAGAATCAGGCGGTCGCATTCATACGTCAACAGCGACTGTTGCTTCTTTGCCCGAGGCGGAAGAGGTTGAAGTTGATATTCATGAAAAGGATATTCGCGTTGACACTTTTGCCTCCAGTGGTCCTGGGGGACAGAGCGTAAACACGACGATGTCAGCTGTACGGCTGACGCATTTGCCGACTGGTGTAGTCGTATCCTGCCAGGATGAAAAATCGCAAATTAAAAACAAAGAGAAGGCGATGAAGGTATTACGTGCGCGTGTCTATGACAAATTCCAGCAAGAGGCACGGGCTGAATACGATGAAAACCGGAAGTCGGCTGTCGGGACGGGGGATCGTTCTGAGCGGATTCGTACGTACAATTTTCCGCAAAACCGCGTCACGGATCACCGCATTGGTCTGACGATTCAAAAGCTCGATCAAATTTTACAAGGTAAACTTGATGAATTTGTCGATGCGTTAATTTTAGAAGAACAAACGAAAGCCATGGAGACGTTGGCCGAATGAAGCCGGTGACCATAGAAGAAGTCTGGCGCCAGGCTTCTTCTTTTTAGAGAAGCACGGTCGAGAAAGACAAGTCGCGCAATGGTTACTCATGCATGTGTTAAACATGTCGCGTGCGCAGCTGTTTGCGTCGTTCTGTGAACCGATGCCAGCGAAAGAACACACAGCGCTGTTAAAGTTGCTTGAAAGCCATACTGAAGGAGAGCCACTGCAATACTTGACAGGAGAAGAACAGTTTTTCGGAAGGACGTTCGACGTCAATTCGGCTGTTTTAATCCCGCGTCCTGAAACGGAAGAGTTGGTGGACGAAGTCATCAAGCAGGTTCAGTCATTTTTTGAAGGTCAAAAACCGCTCCGGATCGTCGACGTCGGCACAGGGAGTGGGATCATTGCCGTCTCGCTCGCGTGTGCGTTTCCTGATGCGGAGGTATGGGCCATTGACATATCAGAGGAGGCTTTGGCTGTAGCCGAGCGCAATGCGAAACGCCATCAGGCAAACGTTCATTTTTTGCAGGGTGATCTCCTATCTCCTTTTATCGCGAAAGAATTGAAGGCGCACGTTGTTGTGTCAAACCCGCCCTATATTGCTGAAGAAGAATGGATAGGCCTCGATATGACTGTTAGAGATCATGAGCCTAAACGAGCGCTTTGTGCGGGTGTGGACGGTCTTGATATGTATCGTACGCTTTGTACACAGCTTCCTGTAGTGCTCACGCCCACTGGAATGGTCGCGTTTGAAGTCGGTTTTACGCAAGGCAAAGCTGTTCGGGATATGCTCAGTCAGTCATTTCCGAATGCGCATGTGCGCGTGAACCGTGATATCAATGGCTTAGATCGTATCGTTTTGGCGACACATTAAAAAATTAAGAGATTACTAGTTTAAAACAAATGAAACCGGAGACACTGTTCTACTGAAAGGACGGTGTATGCTCCGTGTTAAAGAAACTAGCGATTATTTATATTCTATTATTATTTGCCAATGCCCTCTTGTCTTCAATCGCTGCTCCGGCCCAGGCATCAAATGGACCACAGTATCGACCGACCGTCATTCCAGATGAGGCGATACGGCTCCGTATTCTTGCCAATAGCGACCGCCAGGAAGATCAAGAGATCAAACGCGCGATTCGTGATGAAGTCAATGCCTCGGTCAACGAATGGGTTGGAGCGATTGCTGATATTAAGCAAGCACGACAAGTGGTTGCGGATAAAGTGCCTGAGATTGAAAAGATTGCTCAGGAAGAAATGGAAAAGTTGGGGATTAATCAAAGCGTCGATGTTTCTTTCGGAATGGCAGATTTCCCAACGAAGATGTATGGCCAGATGGTTTATCCTGCTGGAAGCTATGAAGCCATCGTGATTTCGTTAGGGGATGCTGAAGGGGCGAACTGGTGGTGTGTGCTGTTTCCGCCGTTATGCTTTCTCGATTTTGCAAACAGTGAAGCTGTGCCACACGATCATGATGGTGCATCCGTCAATGATGAACGTGAAGTCAAGTTTTTTATCGTTGAATGGATTGAAAAGTGCTGGGCGTTCTTTTTTGGATGAGTGTATCGTGCAGTTCTATGATGCCTTTTTCCCTCATAGACTTCCTTTAGAAGAGCTTACAGTGAAGTAGGTCTGGAAGTCTTTAAAACAGGGGGAACGATGCTTTGTCGCACATTGTACGTCTTGCAAAAGAGGATGAATTACAGAAGTTAGCTGCTTTTTATGACGAGTCAGTTTGTCACATAGACGTCTTGCAGTGCAGAGCGGAAGAATTTGTTGTGATGGAAAAGGATGGACATTTGACAGCAGCGTGCCGTTTGGAGCAACACTCCGAAGACATTCTTTTAACATCATTCTTATTTCGCGGATCTGAAGGGGCTGTCGCGTTATATGCATTTATTGAAGGCGTGCTGGCACGAGTCAAGCAAAAAGAAGCAAGCGCGGTCTATGTCATTCAAGAAACAGAGCAAGCTTTTACTTTGTTTTCCTGGTTTGGTTTCACGAAAAGCGCGTTAGACAAGGAGCCTGACTGGCTAGTTGCTCAATGCAAACAGCATTCAAAGTCAAAGGTGTTGAAATGGTCGCCTTAAACAAAGACGACATTTCCACAATCCACAACCAAGTTATCCACATTTTGTGAATAACTTGGTTTTCGATGTATACAACCTTTAGAAAAACAGGGAATGAGACAATGAATTTATTAAAAACGGCCTTTTGGTCTGTGGAAAACGATGTGGATAGTGAAGAAAGTGTCCAAAAAATAAAAGAGGCAGCGGAAGTGATACGCCAAGGTGGCGTTGTCGCTTTTCCTACTGAGACTGTGTACGGCCTAGGGGCAAGTGCGTTTAAAAACGACGCTTGCCAACGTATTTTTGCCGCGAAAGGACGTCCTGCCGATAATCCGCTGATTGTCCACATATGTTCAGAAAAACAGTTGTATGAGTTGAGTGCCGATTTGCCAAGTTATGCATTTCCAATCATTGAGGCCTTTTGGCCCGGTCCATTGTCGCTTGTCGTTCCAGATGCTGGCGCAGCAGCGTCTTCAGTAACAGCAGGCTTAGACAGTGTTGCTGTCCGGATGCCAGATCATCCTGTGGCACTCGCTTTAATTGAACAGGCAGGACTCCCGTTGGCTGCACCTAGCGCCAATCGTTCAGGAAGGCCAAGTCCAACAACAGCGCAGCACGTTTGGAATGATTTGTGCGGTAGAATTCATGGGATAGTAGATGGGGGGCCAACGGGTATTGGCGTTGAATCGACGGTTGTCGATTGTACACAAAGCCGGCCTGTGATTTTACGGCCAGGAGGAATCTCACAGGAAGATTTAGAGGCTGTCGCTGGTCCTGTGGATATCGATCCAGCAGTGCAAAATGATACCGAACCACCGCGTTCGCCGGGGTTGAAATATCAACATTATGCACCTGAGGCAGACCTGCTGCTCGTCGATCGTGCCTCTCAGTCACTCGCGGAAGCAGTCCGATATTTTCAAGCGCAGGAGAAAAAAGTAGGTGTGCTTTTATTTGCGCATGATGAAGAAGTGCACACATTGGCAGATTACGCAAAGCTGTGTAGTGATCGGTATAATGCCGCGCAAGCAGCAAAACATTTATTCGCAAGCTTGCGATCTTTTGATGAGGCTGGTGTGGATATCATCTTGAGTGAAACGCTTGAACCTAAAGGCATTGGAGCTGCCGTTATGAATCGTTTGGTCAAAGCTGCCGGCAGGCAATGGTACACTACACCTAGATAAATGCTCGGTCGTTGAACGATTGACGCAGAGTGTGGACAAGTCGAACTTGACTTTGTCCATATTTTTTTGCTTCAAAATTCGCCAAGCTGTCTTCGTGGACAGGTTTTTGCTTGTACGAAGGCAACAAGATGAGTGGTCGTTGGAAAGTGTACACAAATAGGCCTGGGCTTGTCTGCACTTTTCATTCTGCTGATGGACTGTGGATAATGGGATGACTGGTCGATTGCCATAGACTCCTCTTGCTCCGCTTCTTTTTTTCCATTTCTGTGCATACGCATGGATTAATGGATGGACAAGAGGAAGGGTGTGGCGGTCCTTGATAGGTGCGGAGTTGATGTCATTAAGTGTATTAGCACTCGCTCTAAGTATGGATGCTTTTTCTGTATCAATCGGTCTTGGCACGGTTCGGCTTCGAGCGTTGCAAATGTTTCATATGGCTTTTCTCGTAGGGGTATTCCATGTTGGTATGCCCTTAGCAGGTATTGGTATCGGAAAAGCATTATCACAACATATGGGACAAGGGGCTACGGTCATTGCAGGCTTATTATTACTTGTTCTTGGAGGGCAAATGATTTATCAGGCTTTTACTGATGAACAAGCTGTGAATACAAGGCCAAGAGGGATTGCTCTTTTGTCTTTTTGTATAGGTGTTAGTTTGGATAGCTTTTCAGCTGGGTTATCTTTAGGAATGTCGGGTGCGCATATGTGGTTAAGCATTTGTTTGATGGGGCTGATAAGCATGATGATGACGTGGGCCGGGCTGTGGTTAGGTGGTAAATTAAGTCATTGGCTAGGCGCTTACAGCCAGGTGCTCGGTGGATTTGTGTTATGTGTGTTTGGCTTAAAGTATATACTGTAAGTCGAGGTGAAGAATTTTCAAGTGAGCACAGCTTGCGTCTCTTTCTGTTTCCTTATATGATGATTGAAAACTGTTACATTCTCGCTACTTGAGCGTGGAGATGGTTTGAAGGAGGGGACGCGACATTGAATTCATCTAATACAGCTGGTGTTCATGTTCTGTTTGTATGTACTGGAAATACGTGCCGAAGCCCGATGGCTGAGGCGGTATTTAATCATAAGAGCAAAGAGCATTTTGCCAAGTCTGCAGGCGTTTCTGCGTATCCAGGTGCAGCAATTAATGAAAAGTCCGCCTTTGTTCTAAAAAAGAAAGGGGTCTCTGTGCAGCATTCCTCCCAGCCGCTAACGAAAAAGCTTGTTGATTGGGCAGATCTCATTCTGACAATGGAGAGAGCGCACAAATGGATGGTAACGTCTTCATATCCAGAAGTGGTGGGCTCTGTATTTACGTTGAAAGAATTTGCCTCAGGTGCGTTCAGTCAGTGGTCGAAGCTTGATACCCTTAATGCAGAGAAGGCGGCCCTTCAAGCGGTCGGTGAACGTATTCCCGAGTCTCTTGAGAATGAAATCCAAAAGCTTGAAAAACAATTAGCAGACGTACAGTATCACGATATTCATGACCCGTTCGGATCTTCTGTTGAAACGTATGAAAAAACGTATGATGAGATCGAGCGATCGATTGACGAAACGTTACACCAATTAGACAACAATCGCGGGGAGGCGCATATTGATGACGACCTATGAAGAGTGGACAAAAGCATTGGACGAGTTTATGCGCGAAGCCTCTTTTCCTAAAGGAAGCTTAATCGTCATCGGTTGTAGCACGAGCGAAGTCGGTGGTCAGGGCATCGGTTCTTCTGGAAGTGAAGGAGTGGCAGCGGCGTTATTCTCTCATTTGCAAAGTTGGGCCTCCGCTCATAAACTCTCTTTGGCCTTTCAATGCTGTGAGCATTTAAATCGTGCTGTTGTGGTGGAAGAGGCCGAAGCTGTAAAACGAGGGTTAGACACCGTCTGGGTTGTTCCTGTTGCAAATGCTGGTGGTGCAATGGCGTCTTACGCTTATCAAAAGTTGCATAAGCCTGTCGTCGTCGAGGAAATCAAAGCCGATGGTGGCATCGACATTGGTCATACACTCATTGGTATGCATTTAAAGCAAGTGGCTGTTCCAGTGCGAGTGAGCGTTTCTCATATAGGCAAGGCACCACTCGTTTTAGCAAAAACACGCCCAAAACGAATTGGCGGAGAAAGAGCTGTTTATCATTTCGAGACAAAAGAAGACGAATGAAACATTTGAAAAACAAAAAAATGTACGGATTTTATGACAAAAGCTTGCAAGATGATGTACAATATAAGCGAATGAAACCGAAATGTACAAACCATTCCGCCGGAGGACTACGTCTACCGAATTTAAAGAGGGGGACCTATCTGTGAATTCAGCATTAATGAAACAAGATCGTGACGTTTTTGAGGCTATTCAAAAGGAACTTGGAAGACAGCGTGATAAAATTGAATTAATTGCTTCTGAAAATTTTGTATCTGAGGCTGTAATGGAAGCCCAAGGCTCTGTCCTAACGAATAAATATGCAGAAGGCTACCCGGGTAAGCGATATTATGGTGGTTGTGAATATGTTGATATTGCAGAAGACCTTGCAAGAGAACGGGCAAAGCAATTGTTTGGTGCTGAATATGTCAATGTTCAAGCACACTCAGGTGCTCAAGCAAATATGGCCGTATACTATGCTTTCCTTGAGCATGGTGACACGATCCTTGGGATGAATTTAAGCCATGGAGGTCACTTGACACACGGAAGTCCAGTAAACTTTAGCGGAAAGCAATTTAATTTTGTTGAATATGGCGTTACGAAAGAAGAGCAGGTCATTGACTATGAAGAAGTCAGACAAAAGGCAAAGGAACATCAGCCGAAAATGATCGTCGCTGGTGCAAGTGCTTATCCGCGTACCATTGATTTTGCAAAGTTTCGCGAAATTGCGGATGAAGTCGGCGCATACTTAATGGTTGATATGGCTCACATTGCGGGGCTCGTAGCGACAGGAGAACACCCTACACCTGTAGGACATGCTCATTTTGTGACAACAACAACACATAAGACGTTGCGTGGTCCAAGGGGCGGAATGATTCTTTGCAATAATGAAGAAGATGGAAAAAAGATCGACAAAATGGTTTTCCCTGGTATTCAAGGTGGTCCGCTTATGCATGTGATTGCTGCGAAAGCTGTGTCTTTCGGTGAGGCACTTCAGGATGAGTTTAAAACGTATGCGAAGCAAGTCGTTGAAAATGCACGTACTTTCGCTGAAGCGCTGCAAGCAGAAGGGATTGACCTCGTTTCAGGAGGAACGGATAACCATCTCGTGTTGCTCGACCTTCAGTCACTTCAGCTAACCGGAAAAGTAGCCGAGCTAGCCCTTGATGAAGTCGGCATTACTTGTAACAAAAACGCAATTCCATTTGATCCAGAAAAACCATTTGTTACTAGTGGAATTCGTCTAGGGACTGCAGCAGTGACAACAAGAGGCTTTGGTGCTGAAGAAATGAAAGAAATTGCAGCCATCATTGCCCTCGTTCTTAAAAATATTGATTCTGAAGAAGTGAAAAAAGAAGCGCTTGCGCGGGTAGAAGCTTTGACAACAGCATTTCCTATGTATCCTGAGCTCGGGTAACAAAGTGGCCGTTCTCCCTTTATGTGGAAGAGCGGCTTTGTCGTGTCTTTAATGGTTTGATGAGTGATAAAAAAACCGTAGCTTGAAGTATCTCTTCTTTTTCTGTACAATTTGCTAAGGATTAGAACGGATTACGTCATTTTCAAAAAGAAAGGGAGATATGATGGGGAAAGTATACGTTTTAGATCATCCATTGATTCAGCATAAGCTTACGTACATAAGGAATAAAACCACTGGCACAAAGGAATTTCGGGAGTTAGTCGATGAAGTCGCTGCATTGATGGCGTATGAAATTACCCGTAACCTCCCTCTTCAAGAAACAACAGTAGAAACCCCTGTAGCTACAGCGAAAGCAAATGTTCTTGCTGGGAAAAAGCTAGGGATTATTCCGATCTTACGCGCTGGCTTAGGAATGGTTGATGGTATTAAACAATTGATTCCGAATGCAAAGGTTGGGCATGTAGGCCTTTATCGCGATCCAGAGACATTACAGCCAGTTGAATATTATGTAAAGCTCCCTTCTGATATTGAAGAGCGTGAACTACTTGTCGTAGACCCGATGCTGGCGACAGGGGGCTCGGCGGTAGAAGCGATTAACAGTTTGAAGTCAAGAGGCGCAAAAAATATTCGTCTCGTGTGTATTATTGCGGCCCCTGAAGGTGTAGAGCTCGTCGAAAAAGCACATCCAGATGTTGACATTTATTTAGCGGCATTGGACGATCATTTAAATGATAAGGGATATATCATTCCAGGTCTTGGCGACTCTGGCGACCGTTTATTCGGGACGAAATAAGAAAGTAGGGATGATAGATGAAGTCACCGATTCGTGTAATGACAATTTTTGGAACGAGACCTGAAGCTGTTAAAATGGCACCTCTCGTCCTCGCTCTTGAAAAACACCCTGAAGTGGAATCTATTGTGACCGTTACTGCTCAGCATCGAGAAATGCTCGATCAAGTACTCGAAGTATTTGAAGTCAAACCAGATCATGACCTTAATATTATGAAGGCGCGCCAGTCGCTTACAGAAGTGACGACCCGTGGCTTAGAAGGACTGGATGGCATTATGAAGTCAGTTCAGCCAGATGTTGTCCTCGTTCATGGTGATACAGCGACGACCTTTATCGCTAGTCTAGCTGCGTTTTACAATCAAATTTCGGTCGGTCACGTTGAAGCCGGCTTGCGGACGTGGAACAAATTTTCTCCTTTTCCAGAAGAGATGAATCGTCAGCTGACGGGTGTTTTAGCAGATTTGCATTTTGCTCCGACAGAGCGCGCCGCAAAAAATTTGCGCAATGAAAATAAACCGAACGATGCCATCTTTATTACAGGCAACACTGCAATTGATGCATTGCGCACGACGGTGCAGTCAGATTATACGCACGATGTCCTTGAGCGTCTTGGCAGCGACCGATTGATTCTCATGACAGCTCATCGACGCGAAAATGTCGGCGCGCCTATGGAGCAAATCTTTAGAGCGGTGCGTCGTATCGTTGAAGAACATGATGATGTGCAGGTCGTTTACCCGGTCCATCTAAACCCCGCGGTGCAAGAGATTGCCCACGCTGAGCTTGGTGGTCACCCAAGAATTCATTTGATCGATCCGCTTGGTGTCATCGAGTTTCATAACGTTGCCGCAAAAGCGCACTTGATTTTGACGGATTCAGGAGGTGTTCAAGAAGAGGCACCTTCCCTTGGTGTGCCGGTCCTCGTTTTGCGCGATACAACAGAGCGACCTGAAGGGATAGAAGCGGGTACGCTAAAGCTTATCGGTACAGAAGAAGAGGTTGTGTACGAACAGGCTAAGCGTTTATTAACAGATGAAGCCGCACATGAAGCGATGGCGCAAGCGGCGAATCCATATGGAGATGGGAGCGCGTCAGAACGAATTGTTGAGGCCATCTTATACCATTTGAAACGCCGGGACACAAGACCGCCAGCATTTGTACCAAAAAATAAGATGAATGATTATAGAGACCTAACGAATGTAGACAAAGTCTTAAGTGACGATTGTCTACATTTTTTTGTAAGGGAAACGTCTAAGTGTAAAGCTTGGCAACGCGAGTGTTTTCAACATACTTAAAGGAGTGTTCAACGCAGGGTCAGCTTTTTTTGTGTGGGAACTATTTCATTGGGTGAAATCTTCAATTTGGGTGCAACCTAGAACTAGGTGATTAAAATGACTACACGAAGACATGTTTTGACGCAATGGATGATGCTTCTTATTACAATTGTGCTCGTCTTGCAGAGCTTTATCCCAGCGGCACTCGCTGAAGAGACAGCAAAAACAGAAGCAGGAGAGCGCGTGGAGCAGCTATTCAAAATTTCTGGCTCGGTCGACGATTTTGTTGAGCATGTCGATCAAGCGTATTCAGATATTGAAGTGACGTTCACATACGATACGGTTTGGAACGGCGTGGCTTTGCGAGGCAGCCAAGCTTCATTGCAAAAAGCCGCTACGAATAAAAATGTATTAAAGACAACGCCAGTACAGACGTATCAAACCGCCTTGAGCAAAAGTGTCCCGTTGATTTTAGGAGACAACGCTCGTTCTGTGGAACGAAATACTAAGTTCACTGGCAAAGGTGTAAAAGTGGGTATTATCGATACAGGGATCGATTATAAACACCCTGATCTTAAACAAAATTATAAAGGTGGTTACGATTTCATTGATCACGATCGTGATCCAATGGAGACGATTGAAGGTAGCATCCCGACAACAATGCATGGAACGCACGTAGCAGGAATTATTGCTGCCAATGGACACCTTCAAGGTGTTGCGCCCGATGCTGAGCTTTACGCGTATCGTGCGCTTGGACCGGAAGGGATGGGGACAACCGACCAAGTGATTGCTGCGATTGAAAAAGCAGTTGAGGATGGTATGGATGTAATCAATCTATCTCTTGGAAATACTGTCAACGGGCCAGACTGGCCGACGAGTGAAGCGTTAGACGAAGCGGTGCGAAAAGGGGTAGTCGCTGTAACGTCTAGCGGAAACACAGGTCCAGGTCTCTGGTCTGTTGGTTCACCAGGAACATCTGACGGTGCCATTTCAGTAGGTGCGTCCTTTCCTCCATTGCAAGTGCCAACATTATTAATGCCATCGTCCAATGGAGATCCATTGGCAATTCTGCGGATGGACGGCTCAAATCCGTGGCAGTTTCATACGGAAAAAGACGTGATCTTTGCAAAGTACGGTCGGGATGAGGACTATGACACATCTGTAAAAGGCAGTGTTGTCCTTGTGAAGCGAGGAAGGATTCCATTTACTGAAAAAGCGGCCATTGCAGAAAAAAAAGGAGCTGCGGCTCTGATTGTCTTTAATAACGGCAAAGGAACATTTCAAGGTGGGATTGATGAAAAAGAAGGCATCAGCATCCCGGTCGTATCCCTCTCGAGAGAGGACGGTCAGCGTCTTTTAGACCGCATCGAAAGAGGACAGAATATGTTACGCACTGAGTATGTCGAAGCAAAAGATAAGATGGCACCGTTTAGTTCCAGAGGTCCGGTCACCCATACGTGGGCAGTGAAACCTGATCTCGTTGCTCCAGGTGTTGATATTCATTCGACCATTCCTGGCGGCTACCGAGCTATGCAAGGCACAAGCATGGCTGCACCTCATGTGGCTGGTGCTGCAGCACTTCTACTCGAACAGCACCCAGAGTGGCGTCCGGAACAAGTAAAAGCAGCGCTGATGAACAGTGCCAAAACACTCGTTGACCAATACGAACAACCATATTCACCTCATATTCAAGGGGCTGGTCGCATTCAAGTAAATCAAGCGGTGTCACTTTCATCACTCGTTTACCCTGCTTCGATTTCATTAGGGCAGTTCTCAACGTCTAAAGAGCAGGTCATTGATGTAACGATTGAAAACATGGCAACAGAAGCCCAGACCTATCAAATTAACCTCCCAAAAGAAAATGGTATCAAGTGGTCTGCTCCGGCTCTCATTAAGATAGAACCGGGAAAAAAAGCGGTCGTCCCGATTCGAATGCATGTTGACAAGACGGCTCGAGGATTGCACGAAGGCGTGATTCGTATCCGATCGTCCCAAACAGAAGTGGACGTACCGTATTTGTTCGTATGGAAGGAAGTTGATTTTCCTCGAATCATGGGGTTTGAATTAATGCCAGGAGATGACAATGGTACTTTAGATTATGAAGTATATTTGCCTGAAGGAGCAGATGAAGTAGGGGTTGTCCTTTACGATCCTATTACCTTTACTTTTGTTGGAAAGCTTGATACGCAAAAGCATGTCCCCCGTGGTTTATTTAGAGCAAGTGTTCCAAAGGAGAGGCTAAAAGGAAGAGAGCAACTAAAGGTACTCGTTTATGCACGTTTAAAAGGGAAGCAAGATACCTTCGAAGCCATGATTGACTTACATGAGCTTCAGCACAGTAACGCGACACACTGTTCATAATTTCGACGTTTTTTTGACAAGGCAGCCATTGACACTTTTGTAACCCTATTGTATGCTAACAAAGGACGTGAATGACAAGGTTTTCAGTAGGGTTACACTGGGTGTTGCCTGCCATTTTTTTATCGACTTCTTTATGGTTTTATACAATATTTATATAAACAAAACACTCTCTTTTTTTGCCCTCAACCTTGCCACATGAACAAACGAATTTTTCAAATTTCTCCTGTTAAAAGAAGATCAACAATTGCCGCCTGAAGTCGTCAGAGGTTTCCAACGTCAGAGGTGTTTTCTGACAAGCTATAGAAAATAGGGGATTAGAATTATGTCAGATCTTCGTCGTATCTACAGGCGACATATGCAATGGTTATTTTTTTTGTTGGCTTTTTTTGTCATTGGATGGGGATTTACAGATTTAACCCGTTTCTTTTTAGGGCTAATGTTTGGTACAATTTTAGGGATGTTTAATCATTGGTTGCTCGCATTTAAAATCAATAAATTCGGCGAGTCTGTTGTCCGTGGACAATCTGTGCGCTCTCTTGGTACGGCTTCACGGTTTGCGACAGCTATTTTTGCCACATTGATTTCCCTTGAATTTGAAGCGCATATACAGTTATATGCGGTCATCATTGGATTAATGACACCTTATTTGGTCATTATGATAGATGCATTATTTCAAAGCATGTTCAGGAGAATACAGGAAGAGAGGTGATTGGCTGTGAATCATGTAGCACCGGAAGCGTGGGATCCGTTTGGAAATGGTCTGATAACGTTTAACCCTTCAAACGTCCTTATGTCGGCGATTGCGGCACTTATTGTTCTTATCATTGCCGTAGCTGCCACTCGAAAGCTGGAGCAAAAACCTTCCGGGATGCAGAATGTGATGGAGTGGGTTCTGGATTTCGTAAGAGGTATTATCAATAGCAACATGGACTGGAAGACGGGCGGGCGCTTTTTAATCTTCGCAACAACTTTGCTTTTGTACATATTTGTGAGTAACATTATGGGATTGCCCTTTGCCGTCGTAATTGGTCACGAATTGTGGTGGAAATCACCTACTGCAGACCCGGTGATCACGATGACTCTAGCAGTAATGGTCGTTGCCATGTCTCACTACTACGGAGTGAAGCTAAATGGCACGTCAGGCTATCTTAAAGGGTATGTCACGCCAAAATGGTGGCTGTTCCCTCTGAAACTGATCGAGGAGTTCTCAAATACGCTGACGCTTGGTTTGCGTTTGTATGGAAACATTTATGCTGGAGAAATTCTTCTGTCAATGCTCGTCGGCTTGGCAACGGATGGGTATGGTACAGGCATCTTTTCTGGGGTTTTTGGAACCCTTGCCGCAATCATACCAATGTGGCTGTGGCTGTCGTTTAGTATCTTTATTGGTGTAATTCAAGCCTTTATTTTCGTCATGTTGTCAATGGTGTACATGGCTCATAAAGTGAGTCATGACCATTAACTTATATAACCTAGAAATACCAAATTCTATTTTCATACTATTAAGGGAGGAATGAACACATGGGAGCTCTAGCAGCTGCTATTGCCGTTGGTCTTGCCGCATTAGGTGCCGGTTTTGGTAACGGTATGATCGTTAGTCGTACAGTCGAAGGAATTGCTCGTCAGCCAGAATTAAGAGGTGCATTACAAACAACAATGTTTATCGGGGTAGCCCTCGTCGAGGCGATTCCTATTATCGCGGTTGTTATCGCATTTATTGCATTGGGATCTTAACATAAAAGCTGCGTGAGGCGAAGTTCGCTGCGGGCTCCGCAATAGATCTTCGTCTTTCCTGCTTTTTTGCGCTTAAATATTCAGATGAATCCATTTCATCTCGTCAAACTTGGCGAAAGCCAAGTTTTCTTTCCATAAAGACCTTTTTTACTACGATAGATCTTAAACAGACCTTTTTAAGGCTATTGAAAGGCTGAACTGTCGAAAGGAGTGAAGATGATGCAATATCTTGATTCAGGCATGCTGATGGCTGCGGGCGGAATCCAAATTGGAGATATTCTCGCTCAACTGCTCATTTTTCTAGGGTTGATGCTTCTCCTTAAAAAACTGGCATTCGGAAAATTAATTCAAGTGATGCGTGATCGTGAAGATCATATCGCTGGTCAAATCGATTCTGCAGAAAAAAGTCGGAAGGACGCAGAGCAATTTTTGAGCAAGCAGCAACAGGCTCTTGAAGAATCGCGTCATGAAGCACAACAGATTATTGAAAATGCGAAAAAAATGGGTGAAGATCGTCAAAACGATATCATCAAAGCGGCTCAAGAAGAAGCCAATCGCCTACGTAATGATGCTGTTCGTGAAATCCAAAACGAGCGTGAGCAGGCGTTGGTGTCTTTGCGTGAGCAAGTCGCTTCCCTTTCTGTCATGGTTGCTTCGAAAGTGATCGAAAAGGAGCTTAGCGAAGCCGATCAACAGAAGTTTATTGAAGAGTATCTCAAAGAGGCAGGGGATCAGCGATGAGTACAGTGGCTGCACGTTACGCCTCAGCCCTTTTTGAGATTGCTAAAGAAAAACAGTCCATCGAAGCCATTCGTGAGGATGTAAAAGCTGTTGAAGACGTGTTCTCTGCAGATGACATTCAGTCGTTCTTTCTTCATCCCAACGTATCAAAAGATGAGAAGAAACGTTTAATTGATACTGGGTTTACGAATGTGGCTCCTGAAGTGAAAAATACGCTTCATCTAATGATTGAGCGTCAGCGTACTTTGGATATTCCTCATTTGTCTGAGGCTTTTAATCAGGAGGCCGATGCATTTCTCAATACAGGTGAGGCTGTTGTATACAGTGTTCGCCCATTAACAGAGGCAGAGCTACAGCAGGTTGCAGAAGTGTTTTCGCAAAAAGCCGGCAAAGCTTCGCTTCGTGTCAAAAATGAAACGGATCCATCTTTAATTGCTGGGATTCGTGTTCGCATTGGAAATCGTATTTACGACGGTAGTGTGAGTCGTCAATTAGAAAAAATTGAGCGCCAGCTCGTTTCAAAATGAGAACGACAGGGGTGATGTAAATGAGCATTAAAGCTGAAGAAATCAGTTCGTTAATTAAAAAGCAAATCGAAGGATTTCAAGCCGATATCGAAGTACAAGACGTCGGTACAGTTATTAACGTTGGAGATGGGATTGCACGTGCTCATGGGTTAGATAACGTCATGGCCGGAGAGCTCGTTGAATTCTCCAATGGCGTCATGGGGATGACGCAAAACCTTGAGGAAAATAACGTAGGTATTATTATTCTTGGTCCATACACAGGTATCCGTGAAGGTGACGAGGTACGTCGAACAGGGCGCATCATGGAAGTGCCTGTTGGTGAAGAACTGCTAGGTCGAGTCGTGAACTCGCTTGGACAGCCTGTTGATGGAAAAGGTCCTATAGCCACAACAAAAACACGTCCAATTGAAGGTGCTGCACCAGGTGTTATGGATCGTAAATCCGTTCATGAGCCATTGCAGACAGGAATTAAAGCGATTGACTCGATGATTCCGATTGGTCGTGGACAGCGTGAGCTTATTATCGGAGACCGTCAAACTGGTAAAACAGCGCTTGCCATTGACACGATTTTGAACCAAAAAGATCAAGATATGATCTGTATCTATGTAGCGATTGGCCAAAAAGACTCAACGGTTAGTGGTGTTGTAGAAACACTACGTAGCTATGGTGCACTCGACTATACAATTGTCGTAAACGCCGGGGCTTCTTTGCCAGCACCAATGCTTTACCTTGCTCCGTATACTGGGGTAACAATGGGCGAGGAGTTTATGTATAACGGAAAACACGTCCTCGTCGTGTATGATGACCTTTCTAAACAGGCGGCGGCATACCGTGAGCTTTCCTTGCTCCTTCGTCGTCCTCCAGGTCGTGAAGCTTTCCCAGGAGATGTTTTCTACTTGCACTCACGCCTACTAGAGCGTGCAGCAAAGTTAAGTGACGCAAATGGGGGCGGATCTTTGACCGCATTGCCTTTCATCGAGACACAGGCAGGCGATGTGTCAGCCTATATTCCAACAAACGTGATTTCGATTACGGATGGACAGATCTTCCTTCAGAGTGACTACTTTTTCTCAGGAATCCGTCCAGCGATTAACCCAGGAATCTCTGTTTCTCGTGTAGGTGGAGACGCTCAGATTAAAGCGATGAAAAAAGTTGCAGGTACATTACGCCTTGACCTTGCTTCTTTCCGTGAGCTTGAAGCCTTTGCCCAGTTCGGTTCTGATCTAGATCCAGCTACCCAAGCGAAACTAAATCGTGGTGCCCGTACTGTAGAGGTCTTGAAACAGGATCTTCATAAGCCGTTAGCGGTTGAAAAACAGGTAGCGATTCTCTTTGCCTTGACACAAGGATATTTAGATGACATTCCTGTTGAAGATATTACGAGATTTGAAGACGAGTTCCTTACGTGGCTCGACCATAATCAAACCGAGCTTTTAAGCGGAATTCGTGAAACGAAACAGCTTCCTGATGCGGATGCATATAAAGCAGCAATAACTGAATTTAAAAAGACCTTTTCACCAAGTGCCTAAGTAAGGGTCGCTGTATTCTAAGGCGCCAGCCAGACATGGAAACATCGACCTGACTGGCTGGTGTTTTTTGAGGCCGGTCTAATTCTGACAAACAAGGTGGTGAACACGCTTGGCCAACTTGAAAGATATTAAAACACGCATTGATTCCACGAAAAAAATTAAACAGATTACGAACGCAATGCACATGGTTTCTGCCTCAAAGCTAAATCGGGCTGAACGAAATGCAAAGGCGTTCCACCCGTATATGAATAAAATTCAGGAAGTCGTCGCGTCCATTGCAGGTGGAAACAATGATGTGAGCCATCCGATGCTTGAGCATCGCGAAGTGAAACGTACAGGTTATCTCTTGATTACGTCTGACAGGGGGCTTGTAGGAGCTTACAACTCTACTGTATTAAGACATGTTTACCGGACGATCCAAGAACGTCATTCATCTTCTGATGAGTACGCCTTGTTCGTCATTGGTCGTGTTGGCGTAGATTTCTTTAGATCAAGAAATATTCCAGTTCAAGAGCAGGCTTTACATATGCCTGACCACCCGACGTTTGCGGATATTAAACAGATTTCTCAAACGATCGTTGACTACTTCACAGATGGCAAAATTGACGCTTTATACATGTATTATCAGCACTTTGTCAACACAATCACGCAAAAGCTGACAGAGACAAAAGTATTGCCATTGACCGATTTAATGAATGATTCTTCACAACAGGCTGCAAGTTCATATGAGTATGAGCCGTCAGAAGCGGAAATTCTCGAAGTGTTGTTGCCGCAGTATGCGGAAAGTCTAATGTTTGGCGCTTTACTTGACGGAAAAGCAAGTGAGCACGCTTCTAGTATGACCGCGATGCAAAGTGCAACAGACAACGCAGACGAGATTATTGACGGCTTGACATTAGATTATAACCGAGCACGTCAAGCAGCCATTACACAAGAAATCACGGAAATCGTTGGCGGCGCAGCCGCACTAGAATAAAGGCACGTTTTTCTAAAGTAATTAAAGCTAAAAACTGCAATTGACGAGGAGGGTACATGATGAACAAAGGAGCAATCATTCAAGTAATGGGTCCTGTTGTTGACGTCCGCTTTGAGAATGGACATCTTCCGGATATTCACAACGCCCTGACAGTTTCGCAAGAAGATAAAGGTACACTGACACTTGAAGTAGCGCTTCATCTAGGCGACGGCTTGGTTCGCTCCGTTGCCATGGCATCAACCGACGGTATTGTGCGAGGTGCTGAAGTCATTGATACGGGCGCAGCAATTTCTGTACCAGTTGGTGAAGTCACACTAGGCCGAGTGTTTGACGTTCTTGGAAATCACATCGATCTAGACGAGGCGGTAGCCGCAGATGTACGACGTGATCCAATTCACCGTCAAGCACCAACGTTTGATGATTTGACAACGAAAACAGAGATTTTGGAAACAGGTATCAAAGTTGTAGACTTGCTAGCTCCATACGTAAAAGGTGGTAAGATCGGCTTGTTTGGTGGTGCCGGTGTAGGAAAAACGGTATTGATTCAGGAATTGATCAATAACGTTGCCCAAGGACACGGCGGTATTTCCGTGTTTGCCGGTGTTGGTGAGCGTACCCGTGAAGGAAATGACCTTTACATGGAAATGAAGGACGCAGGCGTATTAAGTAAAACCGCGATGGTCTTCGGTCAGATGAACGAACCACCTGGTGCCCGTCTCCGTGTCGCTTTATCAGGATTGACGATGGCCGAGTATTTCCGTGATGAAGAAGGTCAGGACGTACTGTTGTTCATTGACAACATTTACCGCTTTACTCAGGCAGGTTCTGAAGTATCAGCCTTGCTCGGACGGATGCCATCAGCGGTAGGTTATCAGCCAACCTTGGCTACAGAAATGGGTCAGTTGCAGGAGCGTATCACTTCTACAAACAAAGGATCTGTTACGTCGATTCAAGCGGTATATGTACCTGCCGATGACTACACAGACCCTGCTCCAGCGACGACATTTGCGCACTTGGATGCAACGACGAACTTAGAGCGTCGCTTGACAGCTCAAGGGATTTACCCAGCGGTAGACCCGTTGTCTTCAACTTCCCGTGCTTTAGCACCTGAAATCGTTGGAGAAGAGCATTATCAAGTAGCTACACAAGTACAGCAGACGCTTCAGCGCTACAAAGAGCTACAAGACATTATCGCTATCCTTGGTATGGATGAATTATCAGATGAAGATAAAATGACCGTATCTCGTGCGCGTCGAATTCAGTTCTTCTTGTCCCAGAACTTCCACGTCGCTGAACAGTTTACAGGTCAGCCAGGATCATACGTACCTGTCTCTGAAACAGTACAGGGCTTTAAAGAGATATTGGAAGGGAAATACGATGATCTTCCTGAAGACGCCTTCCGCCTAGTCGGTCGGATTGAAGAAGTTGTTGAGAAAGCTGAGCAAATGCAACAAAACGCATAAATCATTAAGCACAAATCACTTACGTTTATTTGTTGCTGTATGACGTATGTTTAGACGTGAAGAGACAGGACAGCCTCAACCTTTTTAGGGTAGAGGGTCTTGTCTTTCCATTGCGTCGAAGGCTTTTCTTTTCAACAAAATCTGACAGATCGTTTCGTAATTGAAGAATCGAAGCGCTTAGACAGGAGGGGTGGAAATGAGTACGATCAACGTCGATGTTGTGACACCCGATGGCGCCGTATATGAAGGCAGCGCTGAGATGGTTGTCGCTAAAGCAGACAATGGAGAGCTTGGTGTGTTGCCAGGTCACATTCCGATGGTCGCGCCGTTGGCCATTGGTGCCGTTCGGTTAAAGCAAGGGAATGAGACACAGTATATTTCTGTTAGCGGTGGGTTTTTAGAAGTAAGGCCCGATAAGATAACGATTCTTGCTCAGGCAGCCGAAAAACCTGAGGATATTGATGAAAATAGGGCGAAACAAGCAAAAGAGCGCGCGGAACAACTACTGCAAAAAGTCACTGAGGATAAGGTTGACCGTGTTCGAGCTGAATTAGCATTGAAACGAGCAATTAACCGTTTGAGCGTAAAAAACGGTTAATCTGCATTAAAAAACAAGCAGGGCATCGAGTCAATGCCGTCTGCTTGTTTTTTGTGTAAGGGTAAAATTTGTGTGATCCCCGCCCTGCTTAAACCGCTGGAGACCCTTCCATTACACGGATTCTATCTACATAAACGTATTCACTTACTGCGTAGTGCTTACTATTCAGCTGAATATCATTCCAAGCTTTTGTATTAAAAAGTAATGTACTATTGTTCAAATAATCAACAGGATGACGATGGAGAAGACGGTGGATATAGGCAATGACACGTCTTGCTTCATCAGGAAGGTATTTTTGTTGATCTTCTTCTTGGAATTTCTGGCAGGCTGAAAGCAACTCAAAAAAGCGCTCTTTCTCTTCGGAAGAAGCTTCATTTTTAAAATAGCCCCAAATATGTTCAAATGTATTGACCAATGCTTTGACAGAATAAGGTGCATAATGCAAATTTTGAATTCGCAAAAAGATACGATGATAATCTGAAATGTCCGAGGCCTCTGAAAATGCTCGCTTGACAGCTTCATAAGAGGAATAACCTTTAGCCATACTATTGTACTTGTTTTGCGCCCATAATTTCTCTGTGGCTTTTCGAATATCTTTCTCTGTCATGAACCCAAGATCCACCTTTCCGAATCAAGAAATGAATGTTCTTGTCGAATTCAAACCCCTCCTATTATAATATACCTTGGAGCGTGTGGCGTCAACGTATGCAGAGGATGACACATGAACATTCCCCGAAAAAATGTCAAAAAAAATTTAACTCGGGTTTTGCATGTTTCCCGGGAAATGAGTAAAATAGAAGTAATATTACTGTCATATTGTCGAAATATGAATGAAAAAGAGGGAAGGCTATGTTTACATACGCCGGTCCAGTTGCATTGGTCAGTATTATAGTGCATTTGCTATGCATCGTTGTAACGTGGTGGGCCCTGCAAAGTCTGAAATTGGATGCTTTATTTAAGAAAGGAAAGACGAATCAAATACGCGTATTGTATGTCCTTGTAACCATTACAATAGGGGCGAGTGTAGCCAGATTTTTAATGGATTATTATATGTGGGCTACACAATGGACAAGTCTTCTGTAAACGCCGGTTTATGACAATGAGTACATAATGATGTGAATGATGTCGGACACTGACGACTTCTTCCACGTATCTCTTCCTTCAATCAGGCAACAATGAAACTGAGGGAGGGGAAATGACATGTATCGAAGTAAAGTCTGGTGGATCGCACTTATTCTGGCATTTTGTGTTTTGTCTTATACTGCATTGGGAAAAGAACGAACAGATCAATCACTCGAAGACACCAAAGCGTTTTTAAATACAGCATTTGACGTTATGGTTGACGAAGACGTCAAAACAACCGGGTGGTCTTTATATTCTCGGAAGACAATCATGGCTGATGAAGAGAGGCTTGCAGCGATAAAAAGGTCGCTCATATCAGCTGGTTGGGTGAAAAGCCCCGAATCTTCCACCACGTGGCAACGCAAGAGTGCTGAACAAGACTTATGGCAAGAACAAATGCATGTAAAAAAACATCGTCATACGTATATGCTTTCTTATGAATTGAAGAGCAGCAATGCCGAAAAAGATCGCGTTCAAGCGATTGTTAAGCAGTTTGCCTCAGTGCGTGAAAAATGGTTTTCAAAAAATACGACAATCTATGCTTGTCTACAAGGGCAAAGCAGTGCTATGATAAGTGGAGTTTTGTCTAATCATGCAGCATCCCTTCTTCGCGCCTTTGATGCGACGCCTGTAGAAATGATTGAGGAACAATCGTTTATCAGTGTATCTGCATACAATGACTTATGGGAACAACATATCGTTGTGCCATCGGGGAAGATGAATCTGCAAACGGCGTTACGAAAAAATCGATCGTCAGGCGTTATTGATGTCACAATAGGAACACCTATCATTACTGTTGAATATTAATAAAAGTGAAAATGGACGCGGAGGGGAATAGCTTGGAAAAAATCATCGTCCGTGGTGGAAAAAAGCTGACAGGAACTGTGCATACAGAAGGCTCTAAAAATGCAGTACTCCCTGTTATCGCTGCTTCCATTCTACCAAAAAGGCAAAAAAGCATCATTACGGATGTACCCACTCTTGCGGATGTCTATACGATTAACGAAGTACTGCGTTATATGAATGCGGAGGTGACGTTCGATGAGCGTCAAAACCAAGTCATTGTCGATGCATCCAAAGAGTTGAAGACAGAAGCACCTTTTGAATATGTGCGAAAAATGCGCGCGTCAGTATTAGTGATGGGACCATTGCTTGCGAGGCAACGGCACGCTAAGATTGCCTTACCAGGAGGATGCGCTATTGGCTCACGACCCATTGATCAACACCTAAAAGGTTTTGA
Source organism: Litoribacterium kuwaitense (assembly GCF_011058155.1). Classification (NCBI taxonomy): domain Bacteria; kingdom Bacillati; phylum Bacillota; class Bacilli; order Caryophanales; family Bacillaceae; genus Litoribacterium; species Litoribacterium kuwaitense. The sequence goes on from NZ_JAALFC010000008.1 coordinate 84,477, forward strand.
AGCGATGGGTGCTAAAGTTCAAGTAGGAAATGGCTACATTGAAGCTTTTGTCGATGAAAGGCTACAGGGAGCTAAGATTTACCTTGATTTTCCTAGTGTAGGGGCTACGGAAAACATTATGATGGCTGCAACACTGGCTAAAGGCACGACGACCATTGATAACGTGGCAAAGGAGCCAGAAATTGTTGACCTGGCAAATTACCTTAACAAAATGGGCGCTAAAGTCAAGGGAGCCGGTACAGGTACGATCAAAATTGAAGGTGTCGAAGAACTTGTCGGTGTTGAGCATGCAGTGATTCCAGACCGAATCGAAGCAGGGACATTAATGATTGCTGCCGCAATTACGAGAGGAAATGTCGTTGTCAAAGGAGCAGTTCCTGAGCATCTGTCATCTCTGATTGCTAAATTGGAAGAGATGGGCGTTCAATGTATCGAGGTCCCAGACGGAATTCAGGTCATTGCGCCTGAGAAATTAAAAGCAGCTGATTTAAAAACGATGCCTCACCCAGGATTTCCAACTGATATGCAAGCACAAATGATGGCGCTAACGTCGCAGGCGGAAGGCACAAGTATGTTAACTGAAACGGTATTTGAAAATCGATTTATGCACGTTCAAGAATTTCGTCGAATGAATGCGTCCATAAAAATTGAAGGTCGTTCAGCGATTGTTACAGGACCAAATACGCTTCAAGGAGCTGAAGTGGCAGCTACCGATTTACGGGCAGCTGCAGCGTTAATTCTTGCCGGACTTGTTGCTGAAGGTTATACACGCGTCACTGAACTACAGCATCTCGATCGAGGATATGTTCGTTTCGTTGAAAAATTGTCTTCGCTAGGAGCAGATATTGAACGCGTGGCAATTGAAGTTGCTACCGTCGAAGATGTAAACGCCAGTATCACGCAAAAAGTCAATGTGAATCCTAAATTTGCATGATGCAAAACTTCCGGCTCTGTCCGGGAGTTTTTTTCATGGATGCAAATGTTCTAACGGCTTGTCCGACCTCATAGACTTAGGGGAGAAGAGAACCTTGTCTGTGAGAGGAGATGCCGCATGCAATCATTTCAAAAAATACTATGGTTAATATTTGGGAGCATGGTGCTTTGTATAGGTATTCCTGCACTTGTGGTGCTCCCGTCGATTCAGGAACGCGCCATTGTGATGAGTCCCCAGGATAGCAGCAAAATAGATCAGCCACAGTTAGAGCTTTCAAGTCAGCCAGAAAGCAAAACAGAGAAAGAAAACATCCCGAATATTGAGGTGTCCGTATATCGTTCAGACATGAATAAAATTGATACGCTCCCCTTAGAATCCTATTTGATAGGTGTAGTTGCCGCAGAAATGCCGGCTACCTTTGAGTTAGAGGCATTAAAAGCACAGGCCATGGCAGCACGAACGTACACGATGAAGCAGCTTTTAAGTGAAGAATCTCTAGGGGTACCAAAAGGGGCAGACGTGACAGATACAGTAATGCATCAAGTATATTATGATAACGAACAGCTCAAGGATCAATGGGGCGAAACATACGGCGACAAATACGCAAAAATTGCCCAGGCGGTCAGAGAAACGTCAGGTCAAATTATTACGCATAATGGAACCCCTATCACAGCGTCTTTTTTCTCAACAAGTAATGGGTACACAGAAAACTCTGAGGATTACTGGCCTAATGCTTTTCCGTACTTGCGTAGTGTAGAAAGTCCATGGGATAAAAACGCTCCTCGTTTTATTGAAAATCGCGCCATTTCGGTTGCTCAATTTGAAGAAAGCTTAAATGTAAAGCTTCCTTCTGAAGGCGTGGTCGGAGAAATTATTAGTCGAACGGATGGGAAACGCGTAGAAAAAGTAAATATTAACGGAACAGAAATGAGTGGGCGAGATGTGCGCGAAGCCTTACAATTACGATCATCAGACTTTTCGTGGGAGAGAGACGGTGACGTCGTTCAGATTGAAACAAAAGGCTACGGACACGGTGTTGGCATGAGCCAGTATGGTGCCAACGGTATGGCTGCTTCTGGAAAGAACTATAAAGACATTTTAGCGCACTATTATCAAGATACAGTCATTGAACCAATCACAACATACGCCCTTCAACTGCAACGTTCCAATGCTGTAGCAGATAACGGATCATAAGAAGAAAAGAAAATTTTACATTCGAAGGTATAACTTTCCACCGAAGTGATCAGAATGATTGCTGAGGTGATGAAGAATGAGAGAGGAAGAAAAACAAACGTCAGGTCAATCCAAATGGAAACAGCTGACAAAAAAACGTTGGTTTTACCCTGCCGTTTATTTAGCAAGTGCAGCCGTCATTTTAACATCTGTCTTCTGGATGCAAGATAATGCATTGGAAGAAGCACAGGATGCTCAAAATGAAGACTTCTCAGTGAATGACCCGATGTTCGATGAAGATGCCGTAGAAGTGACAAATTCAACTGAACATTTTGTCATGCCGGCTCGTGAAGATGTAGCCGTTATTGTTGCCAAGGATTTCTATGAAGCAAGTGCCTCCCAAGAAGAACAGGAAGAAGCTCTCGTCATGCATAATAACACGTATTACCCAAACACAGGTGTTGACCTGGCTACAGAAAATGGAGAGAGCTTTGAAGTCTTAGCGGCTTTAAGCGGTACAGTTACTCGTGCAGAGAAAGATGATTTGTTTGGAAATGTTGTCGAGGTTGATCATGGTGAAGGTGTAGAAACGTATTATCATAGCTTGAGTGAAGTTCAAGTGCAAGAAGGTGATACGGTAAAACAAAGTGATGTCATCGGCTCAGCTGGTCAAAATGAGTTTAATCAGGAGTCAGGTGTGCACCTTCATTTTGAAGTTCGTAAAGATGGCGAGCCAATAAATCCTTTAAGCGTGATTGATAAAGAGCTTGCTGTACTTGTTGAAAGTGGCATGAACAAAGAAGATGAGTCAGTGCCAGAAGAACAGTCTTCTGAAGAAGATGCAGACAATCGTGAAGAAAACGAAGATTCAGCTAGTGAGCCTGCTGATGAAGAATCGTCAAACGAAGAGGATCAGCAGGAAGAAAATGAGGAAGAACTCTTTGAAGAGCAAGATGAAAATAGCGATGCTTCGTCTTCCGATGATGAAAGAGATGAAGAAGAAGAGGATCCAGATCAGTAATATGTCGACAAGAGTGGTTTAGCCATCATGGGCTTGAACCACTCTTGTTATTTGATAACATCGTAAAAAGATGCAAGCCGCCCTGACTAAGCGTAGCCTCCTCGACCGAGAAAGAGGAAGTTAGCACGACCACGTATAAATCGCTTAGAAATTGAAAATGAGTGAGTATTTCGACAGGAATGTAGTCTTCTTTTGCCGAAATGTTAAGGAAAAGATAAAAAAAGGAGAATGCTGTCGATGCCACTGTATTATCCATACGCTTCAAAGAGACATGTGACCTATGCACATAATGGAATGGTCGCAACATCACAACCGCTTGCCGCACAGGCCGGAATTACTGTGATGCAGGCAGGAGGAAATGCAATTGACGCTGCGATCGCTACTGCCGCAACATTGACCGTCGTTGAGCCTACGTCAAACGGAATCGGGGGCGACGCATTTGCTATTGTATGGGCAAAGGGTCAGTTACATGGGATGAATGCAAGTGGGCAATCCCCTTCCTTATTATCTCTTGATGTTTTACCTGAGGAAAACGGCCGTAAAACGATTCCGGCTCATGGATGGACACCAATCACTGTCCCAGGCGCGCCAGCAGGCTGGGCAGCATTACATAAGCGATTTGGAAAATTGCCATTTGCAAAAGTGTTAGAGCCTGCAATTCACTATGCAAAGCAAGGTTTCCCGATATCGCCGGTATTAGGCTATCACTGGGAGCGTGCTGTCACTGCGTTCGAAAAAGTGCTTACAAAAGAAGCCTTTGCTGAATGGTGCGCTGTGTTTGCACCTGAAAAACGTGCGCCAGCCATCGGAGCCCTTTGGTCTTCACCGCGCCACGCCGCTTCATTGCAAGAGATTGCTGATTCATATGCAGATTCTCTTTACTCAGGAAGTCTTGCAGACAAAATCGATCAGGCGTCAAGGGAAGCTGGAGGGTATATTCGTAAATCTGACCTTAAAGAGATGGCTGTAGAATGGGTAGATCCCATTTCGGTCAATTATCGAGGCTATCAAGTGTGGGAGCTTCCACCGAATGGACAAGGGATTGCCACACTAATGGCACTACAAATGTTACAAGGTGATACATTTAGTGAAACACGCTCTGAGAAAGATCTTCATGTACAAATTGAAGCGATGAAGTACGCTTTTCGTGATACGCAGGCGCAAGTGACAGATTCACGTATGATGCATGTGACGACAGAGCAATTGCTTTCAAAAGCATATGCGCAATCACGCCGAGCGCTCATTTGCGAGGAGGCAGCTGATCCTCAAGCTGGTGAGCTGTCGACAAGCGGAACGGTTTACTTAGCAACTGCGGATCATGAAGGAAATATGGTTTCTTTCATTCAGAGCAATTACATGGGCTTTGGGTCAGGTATTGTCGTACCGGGGACGGGAATCTCGCTGCAAAACCGGGGGCACGATTTTTCGACCGATCCAAGTCATCCCAATGTGCTAGCACCGAAAAAGCGAACATACCACACGATCATTCCTGGATTTATTACGAAAAATGAGCAGCCAATCGGCCCTTTTGGAGTCATGGGGGGATACATGCAGCCGCAGGGACACCTTCAGGTTATTTTGAATTTACTTGATTACAAACTTAATCCTCAAGCTGCTTTAGATGCACCACGCTGGCAATGGATAAAGGAAAAGAATGTATTGGTTGAACAGCAAATGGATGCAGCGATCATTGAATCTTTGGTACGCCGAGGACATCAGGTCGACATTGCCCCAACATCGTATAGCTTTGGGCGTGGTCAAATCATATTAAGAAATTGCGAAACGGGTGTGTTATCTGGGGGAACTGAAATGAGGACAGATGGGCATATCGCTGTATATTAAGAGGATTAAATGAAAAGAGGTAGAAAGAAACATGAGGAAAATTTTGCTTACAGGCTTTGAACCTTTTGGCTCCTTTGAAAGCAATCCGACACAGTACATCGCCAAAGCACTCGACAAAACGCAATTCGGTGATGCCGTTGTAGAAAGTATTGTATTGCCAGTCGAATTTGATAAAGGGCCAGCCGTAGCTCTAAAAGCGGTTCATGACTGTAAACCTGATATTGTGATTGCGACAGGAATGGCTGCGGGGCGAGATCGAATCACTCCTGAACGAGTAGCCATTAATTGGGGAGAAGGGAAAACAGCTCTTGGCTTTAGAGAATCGGGTAAGTTGGAGCAAGACGGGCCGGACGGTCTATTTTCCAGGCTTCCACTTGAAGAATTAGTTAGCCAGCTTGAACGTGAAGGGATATGGGCGAAGATTTCAAATACAGCGGGCACATATGTGTGTAATGCAGTCATGTACACACTACTTCACCATACAAGTATCCCGGCAGGATTTATTCATGTTCCTGCGATGGATGGTTCTGAGACATCGGAGTCCAGCTGGCCGCTTTCTGATCTGCAACAAGGCATGCATCGCCTTGTGCATCATCTAGTCACAATGTTAGAGCAGTGAATTCATCATTGAAGCGAGACGACTGAGCGATAGCGCGTTAAAAGTATATTTCCTCCCAACAGTGGTCAGCATGCTGCTTGTAAGCATCCATCAATTCATCCATGCTTGATTCATATAGTTGGCGTCCATCGGACATTTTATAAACTCCTGAGTGTAGAAGAAAGTCAATCATATGCTCTTTATCGTGCGATGTGCTAGCGGATGGTTTACGGAGAAACTTCATCGTGATTGCTCCTCTCTGCATTGTAAGCGTTTTCTTTATTAAATTATACATAATGGAAGCGCATTCATCAATAGGCTTTCGCTGAAAGTTTTTCTCTATTTCTAAATTGGAAGCACGTCGTATATGATGGAGTAAGCAATTGTTAGTTTATACTATAGCAAACTCACTTGAATGGGGGCAGATTAATGCAATTTAAGCCGATTACTTCGGAAGATATCCAAGCCATTATTCAATTATGGAATGAAACACTAAATGAAACGTTTCCAATGCGCGCGGCATTGTTTGTACAAAATACATTTGAAGATCCAAATTGGCTTCCTGAGGGGTCTCGTGGGGCATGGAAGAATGACGAATTGGTCGGAATCGTCACGGCAAAACGATGGCAGGAAGGCGATGCGATCCCAGCGTATCAATCTATGGGCTGGATTCAAGCTTTATTGGTCAAACGAGAGCATCGCAACAAAGGAATTGGAACAGCATTGCTTAGGCATGCGGAAGCAGCGCTCGTTCGTGCTGGTGCAACAGACCTTTATATCGGCCGTGACCCTGGAGACTTTTTCCCTGGGTGGCCTGCTGAAGATGAGATGGCGACGGCTTGGTTGGAAAGGCTTGGTTACGAGAATGAGGGGCGCGTTTTCGATTTAAAACGAACAGAGCCAGGGCCAGTCGTAGAAGCAGTATTTCCAGATCATGTGGAGGCTCGGACATTGACAGCTGACGAGGCGGATAGGTTTATTGCCTTTTTAGACCGTGAATTCCCGGGGCGGTGGGCTTATGAGGCGCGGAAATACTTTGCTGCAGGAGGAACGGGAGAAGACTATATGGTGCTTCTGGATCAAGGTGACATCGTCGGTTTCGCTCGTATGAATGGTGGAAAAACACCCATCATTGGACAAAATGTGTATTGGGCACCGTTATTTGCTGGCTCGCTTGGAGGTGTTGGACCACTTGGAGTAGCAAAACATGTGCGAGGCAAGGGTTATGGTAAAAACATCATCTCAGCTGCTGTTAACCACGTGCAAGCAACGGGAGTGAAGTACCAAGTGATTGACTGGACTGGACATGAAGGCTTATACGAGAAATGGGGATTTACCCCTTATAAATATTACGCCTTGTATGGAAAGCGGGTTAGGCCATGACGATTTTGTTAGGCATAGATGGTGGAGGTACGAAAACGACAGGACGTTTAGTTGATGTGAATAGTGGTTTTCTTGCTGAGCGAACGGTAGGGCCTACCAATCCGAGCAGTCGTTTGCGGAAGGATGTTGAAAATGAGCTTGCTTTGCTTATCAAGCAACTGTTAGCTGCCACGCGGATTCCACCCTCTGATGTTTCAGCATGTTTTGCAGGTGTGGCTGGCGCCAGTCGCCCTGACATCCAACAGTGGCTGACACAGACGATCGACACCATGCTTGGCAGTCGAGGCGTCACAAGAGCAGGTCATGACGGAGTGAATGCACTCTTTTCAGGGACAAATGGACATCCTGGCATCGTGCATATTGCAGGGACAGGTTCGCTAACGTACGGTATTTCTCAACAGGGTAGTGAAGCACGAGCTGGTGGGTGGGGTTACCTTTTAGGTGATGTTGGGAGCGGATTTTCTCTTGGACAGGCTGCGATGAAAGCGGTATTGGACGCTCATGATGGTGTCGGCCCAGCTACTGCACTTCGTGAAAAGCTATGCCAAGTCGTTGGTGTTGAAGCTCCTGGGCCCGGTTTTATTGAATGGGTGTATGATCATGCCGATGTGAAGACACGTTTAGCTTCTTTGGCGCCCTTCGTTTTTGAAGCAGCAGAAGAAGGCGATGCAGTGGCGCATCGTATTTTAAGTCATGCAGGACAAGCGATGGGGCGTGCAGTTGGCGCCGTTATGACACATCTAAACATGACAGGGGGCGCGTCAACTGTTCCTGTCGTCCTTGCCGGAAGTGTGGCAAAACGCACAGAATGGCTCGTGCCAGCAGCGAGTGCTGAGCTCCATCGTACATGTGGTGGTGAGGTCTCGTGGATCCTGCCTGAGGACCCGCCAGTGGCTGGTGCCGTTTTTGCTGCTCACAACCTCTTTTATTCAGATGGTAAGATGCTTACTCATTTGAACGACTGAGTTTTTTCACGTTTCATTTTTGAGCTGGATTTCTCCAGAAAAAGGCTCGGCAACTTTCATTAGCGCAATGGTTGGTGCTTGACCTACCTCCAGCCTCATCAGCTCATTTTTATCATCATCGATGACAACATAAGTTTGCTTGCTTTGTTTCGGAGGCTTCGCAACGGAGGCAATGGCCCAGTGTTCATTGTCAGAGAGAGTAATCGTGCTTGTCCATACTTTTTCAGCATGAATTTGAACGGCTCTCAGCCGGTAACGGTTGTTCCATCCTTGTTGGAAAAGCGCGTGCCCAAAACCGTTTTGTGTTTCAAATAGCACGCCATACGTGTTCTCGGTCTCCGTTTTAGCAAGGAACGATTCAGACGAAGGTTCTCCTAAAGCTGCCAACTCTTCGTTCACTGCCGTAAGCATAGGAGCTTCTTCTTTTGGAAGGCCATAGGATTGTGTGTATATGTAAAAGAGTGGTACCCCAAGCAAAACAAGAAAAATAAAAAATCGTTTCACCTTGTAAAGCCTCCTTTAGCAATTGGTCGAGCATATTTGCGACTTCAGTCATGAGAAGTTTAACACAAGCTCATATGTTTAACCTGAGCCAGCCGCTTCCGAGCTGGCTTTGCCCCGTGAACAAATTCCCTCATTCACCGCTCCGCCCCCCTCTGAATTCATTTCTTCATTCATCCCGTGTCGAGGCTGACAAGCATTTGGAAGCTAGGCTAAAAAATGAGAGAGCGTGTTTCTCTTAGTCATCCCTTTGCAGACTACCTCTTCACTCTTAAGCAAGCCAATTCCTATGCTGGCCTTGAGCAATTCGTCTAGCATACTTGCGACGTCGGTCGTGAAGATGAACCGGCTTCGATTGAGGCATAATAGCTTTTGCTAAGTCAATCAACCGATTCCGCTCACTTCATTTGCATGTGTTTTCGCAACGGTTGAGCGACAAATGTGATTGTCGACATCCCCGATTGTATCATAGGTTGTGCCCAGCTATGCCCATTCAATTTTTGCGATACGTTGCCATCGAATTGAAAATATGTCGCCAGTGATAGATTGGCACTGAATGCGTTCGGTACTGATTCCGATCATTTGCCCTTTTTGTTCAGTAAAGAAGCCATTTTGAAAAAGTGTAAAGCGGACAGTGCGCCCGGTTGCAATGGCTTCATCGACGATGTAATGCCAAGCTTCTAACTGCTGCTCGTCTGGCGGGTGAGGGGGATCAGGCTGACTAATCGTCTTCCGATGCTCCAGTAATGCTCGTTTATGCTCTGGAAGAAACATACGGCTCCCCTCCCAAAGTAGATTGCCTCGTTGTAAGCGATTGTTCATCGGTAATGTCCTCCTATTTTCTTCGCGCGGTCTTTGACTTGCCCGGCTTGGGTTAGAGAAGAAGCCCTCATAATAGAGATCGGGCCAAAACGGTCACGGATGTCGTCCATCACATACCCAAGCTTAAATTGCTTTTCCCGATCCTGAAAAAGGCTCAGCTGCCAGACTTGGTCGCTTTGTAGCTGTGAAAGGCTAATATGAACCTGGCGGATCGGGCGACGATCCCAAAATGTGCGAAACAGGTCGAGCGCGGCGTTATACACATCCATTGTGTAATTGGTTGCTTCAGTGAGTGTTTGTTGGCGATGAAAGCCGCTAGGAGCATCAAAATCAGCACCACGAGCTCCTGCGGAGACGGTTAAGCCCATGACGCCGGAAGCTCTAGCCCGCCGGCAAACTTCCTCGCAAAGCTCCAGAATAATGACTTTGATGTCTTGCCACGAATGGTAGTCGCGTGGCAACGTCATCCCGTGACCGATGGCTTTTTGCGCGCGGGCATGTGAGCGGGTGACAACAGGGGAGGCGTCCATCCCATTCGCAGTCATCCAAAGAACGTGCCCGTTGATCCCCCAGCGTTTTTTCAAATAGGGGAGAGGGTAATTCGCTAGTGCCCCAATCGTTCGCAGCCCCATACGCTTTAAATGTCGTTCCATGCGGCGGCCGACACCAAAAGCAGCGCCGACAGGAAGCGGCCACAGCTTCGTTTGCAAGTTCCCTTGGTGCAAGTGAAAACGACCGGTTTGGGAAGCTTTAGCGAAGTTATCACAAGCCATTTTTGCCATGACTTTGTTGTGCCCAATCCCGATCCGGGCATACACGCCTGTGTCTTGAGCGATCCGTTGTTGAACTTGAGTCGCCATCTCTTCAGGTTCCCCGAATAATCGTTGACTTGCAGTGACATCCATAAATTGTTCATCAATCGAATAAGGCTCTACTTGATCAGTGAATTCTTCCAAAATGCGCGTGATTTGCATGGACACATCAAGGTATTTTTGCATCCGCGGTTTGACGACAGTCGCTTCTGGGCATTTTTGCAAAGCTTCAAAGAGGCGCTCCGCATTTTGAACGCCTTTTTTTTTCGCCAGGGGGCAAGCTGCCAAAATGACACCGCTTCGGCGTTGCGGGTCTCCGGACACGACGAGGGGCTTCCCGCGTAACTCAGGGCGTTCGGCGTGTTCAACAGAGGCATAAAATGACTGAATATCGACAAGAAAGATGACCGTTTCAGCTACTTTTGTCATAAGTATCCCCTTTTCATATTAAGAACGTTTGTTCTATAGTATAAACGAACAAACGTTCTTTATAAAGAGGTAAATATTGTGAATCAAACAGGTCGTCAGTTCATATACTTAAAATTGTCTGTGTTTGAGAGGAATCAATAAGTGGAAATGGACGATGAGTGGATCAAAAAAACTGATGCGATAACTTTGACTCCCTGGGAAGTGGCGTCGTGGCGCCAATGCAAAAATTGCCAAAAGAACGTAGGTATGTCGATTTAAAGGCGCAGATGAAACGTCGTCCACTCGTTATTCGAGAGCGGAGACGTTGAGCCGGCGAGCATGATATCAATAGGAAATGTCTAGCTCCCTTAAGAAGCTACTATGTGATCTGCCCCATTCAGAGCAAGCAGACATTTTGTCCATAAAAAGGAGGGGGAAGGGGCTCGTGAAGCAACATAAAATCAAGCTATTTCGTCATATCATCGTCGCGTTATGCTGTTTACCGATCGCCTTTTTTATTGTTTTAATTACACCAATCCTGAAAAAGCAGTCCTTTGGCTCAAACGAGGAATTGGCTTCGGCGGCATTCGGCTTCCCATTCCCATTTTTACATCAAGAAGTGATGATATTACCCCCGCCAAACTATTTTCCATTTGAAGCAGCCATGTATAATCCGTTGACATATGAGACATCCATCCATGTCGGACCTTTTGTCGCCTCAATCGTAGTCGGAGCAATCATATTATTTATCACGCTTGAGCTCCCTTATTGGGCTTGGAGAGGTTTAAGAATCATATGGCAGAAAAAAGCGGCACGCTCTCAGCTCCGTTTTAAAAAAGCGGTCAAAGGATGGTTTAAAAATAACGATTCCTCTGGCTCGCAAAACAAAAAACACATAGACGCCTAGGCTTTGCGTATTTTTTATAAAGAATGAAAAAATGACAAGAGCTTCCTGCACAGTCAGTTTGACAGTGATGAAGAAAATAGATTTCGCTCTTCTCCATTAATGCTTTTTTTCTCTCTCCTAAATTCGTCCAGTCATTGGTATAACGATCGTTCTGTGAAATATATGCATAGAGCGATGTCTATGTCTGTAAATGTACGCTCCTGTCCTTTTCATCTGCTCTTCTGTCTACTGCACTCGGTGCCTTCTCTACTTTTTTCAAACAATAAGCGCAGCCACCTAAAAAATCGATGTCTATGCATTGAACGGTTTAAAATGTCTTTATTTGGACAGGCTGTCAACACAGAAGAAAATGACCAAAGGGTGGGAAACATGACACAACAATGGCTAAATTTGACCGAACAGGAACGGAAGGAGTGGGAGGAGATCCACTCCGTGTTACGCAACAGTCGTGATTTTAATTTATGGAAGCGCTGTCAAACACGGCGGATTATTTTGATAGAAAAGGTGCTTAGTCGTGAACAAAAGAGAAGTCATTAAGCTGTTGACAAACGCTCTCATCCGTCGTTGCTCGTCTCACTCGTCCTCTCATGAACTAAAAATTCTATTCGAGTCTTCGTTCAACTTCGCGCCTAGTCTGGCAAGCGCTTTCAAGTCAGCTTAAGCTGTTGACAAACGCTCTCATCCGTCGTTGCTTGTCTCACTCGTCCTCCCATGAACTAAAAATTCTATTCGAGTCTTCGTTCAACTTCGCGCCTGGTCTGGCGAGCGCTTTCAAGTCAGCTTAAGCTGTTGACAAACGCTCTCATCGGTCGTTGCTTATTTCGCTCGTCCTCTTTAAAAAATGTCTATGTGAGTTTTTTGCTCCAAATTGCAAATAACTGGCCGACTTGAATGTATGCTGGTGTTTTTAGTGTAAAGTTTTGTCCAATTGATGTTAGGTCATCTTATTATCCGTGAAGACGACATAAAAGTGGATAAATAACATCATATTCAAATATATGAGTGCTGTCCGTGTAAGCGACAGCCTTTTTGACGTGGAAAAAGATTATCCGCTGACCGGCTTGCTTTTGCTGAAAAACGCGAAGAAGCCTTGTCCTCTCTGGATTTTTGGAATAAACAAATCAAGCGTCACATACAGTTTATCAACCAGCAAAGAGAGTGTTTGAGGTGAGAACCAGTGAAAGGTCTAAGAAGGTGTCAACCAATACACATCATCACGATGCGGGGAGTCTTCTGAGAGGTTCACAACGTCTCATTTCACGCTTCTCACATCCAATTCAGGGAGGCGAGTGGTGTGCACGATTACATCAAAGAGAGGACCATCAAGATTGGAAAATATATCGTGGAGACGAAAAAGACTGTAAGGGTCATCGCCAAAGAGTTTGGGGTTTCGAAAAGCACGGTACACAAGGATTTGACTGAACGTTTGCCGGAAGTAAACGCAGCGCTGGCCAATGAAGTTAAGGTGATTTTGGACTACCACAAATCAATCCGCCATTTACGGGGAGGAGAAGCGACAAAGCTCAAGTATTTAAAAGATGCGAATGAGCCGAATATCCCAGAGCTTATTAAATAGTGATATATCACAAGCTCCTTTCGTAGGTAGGCCAGTACCTTGTGTATGAGCAGCAGAAGATATATAGTGTATTTTTCTCTAGATGTACACACAATAAACTGAAGCGCTCACGACCGGACGAGGCACTGGCGGGGGGCCTATTTTTTTTGCAATTTAAGAAAGCCATCATTACATTGATAAACATCTAGTGATCTATCCTTTTCTTTGCCAGAATGTGCTACAATAAATGATTAGAAAGGTATAGACTGAGATTGTATTTAAGAGAAGCGGGGAGGCCTTGTGCACTCATGTTTGCAAGAGATATCGGCATTGATTTAGGTACAGCGAATGTACTGATCCACGTAAAGGGGAAAGGCATCGTGCTAAACGAACCATCTGTCGTGGCGGTTGATACACAGACAGGTCGGGCGTTAGCTGTAGGAGAAGAAGCACGGCGGATGGTCGGGCGGACACCAGGACATATTGTGGCGCACCGTCCTCTTAAGGATGGCGTGATCGCAGATTTTGACATTACTGAGATGATGCTAAGGCATTTTATTCATCAAACGAATGTGAAAGGCTTCTTATCGAAGCCAAGAATGTTAATTTGCTGCCCTACGAACATTACTTCTGTGGAGCAAAAAGCCATCAGAGAAGCAGCGGAGAAAAGCGGAGGGAAAAAAATATTTCTTGAGGAAGAGCCGAAAGTCGCGGCCATTGGCGCAGGTATGGAAATATATCAGCCTAGTGGAAATATGGTTGTTGACATCGGGGGCGGAACAACAGATGTTGCGGTACTTTCCATGGGAGATATTGTGACCTCTTCATCGATTAAAATGGCGGGTGACCGGCTCGATGCGGAAATCTTAGCGCACATTAAACGTACATACAAGCTCTTAATCGGTGAACGAACAGCAGAAGACATAAAAATGAAGATTGCTACTGTATTCAGAGGATCACGTAAGGAAGAAATGGATATTCGTGGACGAGATTTAGTCAATGGTCTGCCTCGCACCATCACCGTGTACTCCGATGAAATTGAAGAAGCGTTGCGTGAGCATGTCGACATGATTGTACAAGCCTCTAAAGCGGTCCTTGAACGGACGCCTCCAGAGCTTTCAGCAGACATCATTGACCGTGGTGTCATTCTGACTGGCGGTGGGGCTCTCCTTCACGGTATTGATCAATTGTTGGCGGAAGAGCTAAAAGTACCCGTGTTTATTGCCGATAATCCAATGGACTGTGTTGCACAAGGCACAGGCATGATTTTGGAATCGATTGAAAAATACCGCAGCGATATTTCAACTAAGAAGGAGCATGGATGCTCAAAGAAACTTTATTAAAAAGGGGCTTTGCAGTTATGTTTAAGGGATTTTATACCGCCGCTTCCTCTATGGTAGCTCAGCAGCGTCAGCTAGAGATGATGTCCAACAACTTGAGCAACGTGAACACGCCAGGCTACAAAACAGACAAGGGTGCCTTGCGTGCTTTTCCTGAATTGCTCTTAGAGCGGATGGGTGAGAAACAGCATCCGGTCATGAATCGGCAACTCCCAACCCGCACACCAGTAGGTGCCTTAAACACGGGTGTTTACTTACAAGAAACAATGCCTATGTTTTCACAAGGAGACATTGAAGAAACTGGTCGTGATGTTGACTTGGCTATTTTTCATCATGATTCTCTGCCTGATGAAGCTGGAGCGGTGTTATTTACTGTGCAGAATGAAGCAGGCGAGCCAAGGTACACTCGTAACGGAAGCCTTCAGGTTGACGGAGACGGCTTTCTCGTTACTGCGGAAGGGCGCTATCTATTAAACACGGAAAACGCGCCAATTCAGGTTGCCCCGGGGTCCTTTCAAGTGAGTTCGGACGGCGTGGTGACGGACAGCGCAGGAAATGTATCCACGTTGAATATGGCATACAGCGCCGATCCTCAAGCCGAGCTTGTACGTGAAGGAAACGGTTTATGGCGTGCAGAAGGCGGTGCGCTTGCGCAAGCAACGGTAGGGTTTTCAGTGCTCCAAGGCTCGGTTGAACGATCTAATGTTAACTTGAACGAAACGATGACCGGCATGATGGAGGCATACCGCATGTTTGAAGCCGGACAACGGGTTGTTCGTGCATATGACCAGAGCATGGGCAAGGCGGTTAATGACGTAGGAAAAATCGGTTAAGGGAGCTGCACAAAATGTATCGAATTACAAATAACGCACTTGTTACGATGACGCAATTGCAGCAACAGATGGACCTCACCGCAAACAACTTATCGAACTTGGATACGACTGGGTACAAAGCGCGCCACGGCCGTTTTAATGAATTGCTCAGTCAGCAGATGGATAATCAGCGAAATGTCGGGGCAGAAGTAGGTCGCGTCACACCAGAAGGGATCCGGCTCGGCAATGGAGCGAGACTGACGGATACGTTTATGAACACTGCCCCAGGGCAATTAAAACAAACTGAACGTGAACTTGACCTTGCGCTCGGAACGGAAAACCAGTATTTTAGAGTGGAAGTCGTCACTGATGCAGGTACTGACGTTCAATTTACACGTCAAGGGAACTTTTATACGTCACCAGGTGCAGCGGGGCAAGTTTATCTCGTTACATCTGATGGGAGTCGTGTTTTAGATAGCAATGGAACACCGATTCAACTCCCTGAAAACGCCTCAGAAATTACATTTAGAGAAGACGGAACGGTGCTTTATACATTGCCTTCAGGAGAGCAAGAAACACATATGCAGCAAGTAGGCGTAGCTGAAATATTAAAGCCCCAATTGATGACTGCAGAGTCAGGGCGTCTGTCCTTACCTGATTTAGGGGCACTTGGCGTAGATGAAGGACAAGTGATTGCGAATGTAGCGGCTGAAAACCGAAGCATTATTCAAAGTTCACTAGAAGGGTCAAATGTGAATTTGAGTCAAGAGCTGACAGATATGATGAAGGCCCAAAGAGCCTATCAAATGAACTCACGTTCCATCTCGATTGCCGATCAATGAATGGGCTCATTAACAGCATGCGTACATAAGCAAGACGTTGAAGGAGTGTTTTTGATGACAGGCTATAAGACTGAAGTCGTAACGAAAAAGCCGAGCACGCGCCAAGAATATAAATCCTTGGAGAAAAAGAAAGCATCACCAGAGCAG